>MVCT01000001.1 GCA_002049945.1 Candidatus Cloacimonas sp. 4484_140 | reverse complement strand
TATACACATTTCATATATTTCAATAGCCCTTTAAAGGACAAGGATCATGCATTCCTGCAGATCGAAAAATGTAATTATTATCTTGGAATTTATGAGGATCCTACCGAGATATATACCCAGTTTATAAAAAAATACCCGAAAAGTTCAAAGATGCCAAAACTTCAATTCGAGCTTGCAAACTATTATGTAACCATACAAAACTATGATGAAGCAATAAAAGAGTATACATCTTTAATTGATACCCACCCTCATGCCACGTGGCTGGATTCTGTGTATTATAATCTTTCAATTGTATATAAAACACAGAGCAAATGGGAAAAGAGCGTTGAAACTACCATTGCCCTTCTAAATCGCTACCCGAATTCAAAACTGAAATCGGTTTCTTATGAACTATTCATTGACGGACTTGTAGCGAATCACCAATTCCTTCAAGCCATTGACACGCTTAATTATATTATTGAAGCTGCACCGCAAGAAGAGAAAAATGAATATTACCAACTTCTGGCTCAGATATATGAAGAACTTGGTCTGAATAAGGAGCTTGTGTATATATATCAGATAATGATTCAGAATGAAACCGATGCTGAAACCGCTGCATTATTGCGACTGAAACTTGAACTGATAAAAGCAAAAACGGGCACTGAAGAAGATACTTTAAAACCAATCGACCACGAATTGGATAGATAGAAAAAAATTGACATCAATTATGCCCATCTTAGCTTTTAGCCATGCCGAAGTGGCGAAATTGGTAGACGCACTGGACTCAAAATCCAGCGAACCTCGGTTCGTGCCGGTTCGAGTCCGGCCTTCGGCACCAGAAAAAAAATTACAAGGAGTAACATATATTTTTATTTGTTAGGTAATAACATAACTCGTGCCCCTCACACGAATGTACTACGCTTTGAGGTATTTTCCCATAAATATCAAATTATAAAAAGGAGTTTTTATCATGAAAATAAAAAATAAACTCAGTATCTCGCTTCTTTTAATCGTTATTTTTACAGTAACTTTTACTCAGTTTGCTTTTGCGGGCTCAGAGGCAACATGTATTTTCCTTCTTATTGACCCCGGCTCACGCCCAAATGGTTTGGGACAATCCTATGTTTCTATTGCAGAAGGCGGTTTCGCATCATGGTGGAATCCGGGTGGACTTGCCTTCCATGATAACTCTGAACTCGGTCTTATGCACTCAAACTGGTTTGGTGACGTCATTCCTGACATGTATTATGAATATCTCGGTTATTCTCAATATTTCGAAGGCATCGGAACACTTGGACTGAACATAACCTACATGACCTATGGCGAACAGGAAGCATATGACGCTGACGGATATCCTCATGGAAGCTTTAATAGTTATGAAATTGCTGTGGGCGGTTCTTATGGAACGAAGCTGAATGACGAACTTGGTGTTGGTATCAACCTCAAGGGTATTATCAGTAATCTGGCACCAATTATCGAAGATGTTAATCCGAATGCTGCAGGAATAGGTTACACCTTTGTTATTGACCTTGGACTTCTTAAGAAGAATTTCTTTATTCCTAAACTCGACTTTGGTGTAAATATTCAAAATTTCGGTCCTGATATGAGCTACCAAAACACAGAATCGAAACAGCCCATGCCTCTTAATCTAAAACTTGGTCTTTCCTATAGAATCTTCGACGATAAATACAATAAGCTCACTGTAACCGGTGATATCAATAAAATGATGGTCAATAATGATCCGCTGTGGAAACGTATTTTCACCTCCTGGGGTGATGACGGCTTCAACAATGAACTTGATTCAATGATTGAGAATATTGGTATCGAATATAAATACTACAACCTTATTTCTCTTCGTGTCGGTTATGTGAACGATGTTGAGGGTCATATTCAAGGTGTCTCTTTTGGTGGCGGTATCAGTTACGAATTCTCAAAAGGAAAAGACCTCTATTTTGACTTTGCTCTTCAACCTGCAGGTGAACTGACTACTAATAATAAGACCTTCTCATTAGGTGTTACATTCTAAACTAAGTATAATCTACATTAAAGAATAAATTGATTCTACATCACAGAGTAGAAATAATAATGGAACGTCTCGTATGAAAATAACAAGAAATCTCATATATACATTGCTCTTTCTCTCTATCCCTCTGTTTCTTTCTGCCAAGTCTTCCTCTTATACATTCAAACGGTTACCGGCTCAGGAAATGCAGAAGAGGTATGAAAAATTACAAAAACTTCCTCCCGAAGTTCATCGGAAAATCTACAACACTCATGGATTATCCGACAAATTCACCGGTATAGCCAAAGAGGGTTTTGAAGGAGTGAATTTACTCGTCATTCTCGTGGATTTCATTCCTGATGATGACCCGAAGACAACAGGAAACGGCAAATTCGATTTTGGAGAATATGATTATTTCGAGATAGATGGAGTTTTAGATTCGATAAGCACTATCGGCTCTCCTCCTCATGACTCAACCTTCTTCCATCAGACCGTTAAGGCAATGCAGTATTACTACCAGACTGCAAGTCTCGGCGAACTGAACACCTTCAATCCTCTTCAGGAAAAAAATTTCCATTTTAAGTTATTCCCTCATCAAGCTGACACTGCGTATCAGATGCCTCAGCAGATGGCATATTATTGGCCAGACACAGAAGATCACAACTTAAAATCAGATCGGCTAATTCAATATTTCAAAGATGCCATAACTACTGCTGATACAACTGAATTTGAGCATACTCCCGACATAATATTTTCAGAATATAATCACATTATGATCATCCATGCCGGCTCGGACTGGCAGCACGATGTTTTCTGGGACACTCCCAGCGATATTCCTTCCTGCTATTTCCGTCTGAGAGATGATTCTATTGCAGTCAATGACAGCACTTATTTCGTAAAAGCAGGGGCTAACTCTCCTGAAACCATTTCTCAGGACTTTTATAAAAATAAACATTTCATCTATGGTTTTGGTTCTATTAATGCAGAATTTTTTCATGAATTCGGTCACGGACTTGGTTTTGTGGATTTATATAACACCTCCAATATGTTTCCTGCAGTTGGGTATTGGGATATCATGGACAGCGGCGGATTTGGTTCCGCAGTTCTGATAGACACTATGCAAACTCCACCTGATTCTCTCGTAATTGAAGCAGTGCTCCCGACACTTCCGTCTGCGTGGTCACGTATTTTGATCTGGGGAGATGAGTTCGAAGCATCTGGGAAATTTATTACTCTTGATTCACCTTCGGACATCACTGTTTCTGCTGCAGAACTCCCGGATGCTGTGCATCCTCAATTCGTTAAAATTCCTATAAATAATAAAGAATATTTCCTCATTGAGAACCGCGAAGTCGAGCTTGATAATCAAGGTGCGCCGGTTATCAAAGTAGATGATATTACAGGACGGGTTCCTCTTTATCCGATGAATCCTGTAACTGAACTTATTAATTACGAATTTGATTATTTCCTTCCAACTACTGATATCCATCTTGAAGCTGAAACCAATGGCGGATTGTGCATCTGGCATATCGATGATTATGTTATTTATGATGAGCTTGTCGAGGTCGATGATGGATGGTATAACCGCTTTGATGCAAATATGGTAAACGCTAAATCCTCGCGTCGTGGTATAAAACTAATCGAAGCAGACGGTATCGAGGACATTGGAAATCCCTATTCCTATTTCCCTTATGGCACCTGTTACGAGCCATTTTTCCAAACTAAACCCGGCACATGGACTCCCGGCGACACAAACAGATACCATAACTATAAACTCTCACCAAAGACAAGACCCAACTCATTCAGCAATGACGACATAAATTCTCTGCTTGAAATTACAAACATAAGCAATTACGGTGTGGAAATGTCCTTCACTTTTCAGTATCAAACCTATGGCGAGATCGCATCCTACAAACCGGCTCAGAAATTCAATCCTGCTCACGAACTCGTTCATTATAAAAACGATATATTCAATACTCATGTTTTTGTAATTGCTTCAGACTCTTTATTGATGTCCTTTGATAATGAAGAACTATTTGGAGATCCCACTTTTGCTTTTTCTAAGCCGATCACCCAGCCACTCACGCTATTTGAAAATTCACAGCAAAAATATATTATTGCATGCATGGAGGATTCAGTTGCTTTCATTCGCTTCGACATTATGAGCATCCCACCTATTTCATCTTCCGGTATCACCCTTGATAGATGGATCACCGATTCTCCAATTCAAATTTCAGAAAATGATATTATCGTTCCAACTGATTTTGGATTGAGGAAAGTACGATTTGATGAAAACGCACCATCGGTCATTGCCCAAGAAAATACTCATATTGAGAAGATAGCTTTTGATCCAATTATTAATGAGCTTGTCGCACTTACACATGAAAATACAGTTGCTATTTTTGACACTTCACTTTCACTGCTTGAAGAATTTTCTTTGATAACTCAGATTGGCAATTACTATCCTATTATTGAGAGCTTAATGGAAGATTTGGTTCATGAGCAGCGAATATATATTCAGGATAATTCCGGTACTATACATGTTCTTGAAGATGGCATCATTACTCAGATTTTTAATTCTGCCACTTATCACATCTCGAATCCCTCCAATATTTCTCTTGGTGATGTGAATAATGATGGGATACATGACCTGGTATTCACAAGTGATGACAGGATTTACATCCTGCAGCCCAATGGTTCATTTCTGAGTAAAACACCTGTTGCTCCTTATGATGTATCATATTCGGCAACCGTTTCACCAATTATCGGGCAGAATTATTTGGCTGAGAATATCTCACTCTATCTTCCAACTTCCTCGAACTGGACTCAGGCAATAGATAACAACTGTGCAGTTCAGGATATGTATAGTTTTGCGAATGGTCTTGCTCTTGCATCTCCATCAATTTCTCAGAATGGATCATCCTCGATGTTGTATCTACCTATCTCCGATTCTCTTGTTCAGATGTATTCATTCACTCCGTCAGCAAGCTCACCTATCGAGGTATATTGGAACGGGTATAAAAACGGACCTCAAAGAACAGCTTGTGTAACAACCCTCTCAGATGGAAGTCCTGACTCGACGTCAACCTTCACGATCCTTACCTATCCCAATCCGGCTGAATATGGAGAGGTTAGAATAAGAATACGTTCAAATCATGATGCTGCTTCTTCGATAAAAATTTATAACCTCGCTGCGGACATTCTATTCAGTGATGAGCAGCAAATTACTGCTTATATCAATAATGAATATGTGTGGCCGATTGATAATGTTTCATCTGGCGTGTACTTCGCAATGGTCAAGGTTGGCGGGAAAGGCAAATTAGTAAAGATTGGAATCACAAAATGAAATATAAATTTTTAATCATCATCCTTATTCTCATATTGTTAAGCTCTTCTATACTTCATGCAGAAAAGCCAAAATCAAAAGCTCTGGCTGCGCTGATGTCCTTTGCAGTTCCCGGTACTGGTGAGTTATACGCAAAAAATACAGCTTCTGGAGTGGCAAGTCTTGCAACCGAAACACTGCTATGGTTGGGATATTTTGGTTTACTTCAACATGCAAGATGGGCTGAGAACGATTATAAAAAATATGCTCTCGCATACTCAAACACCCATGTTGCTGAAGCAGATGATCTGTATTATACGCTTCTTCAGGATTATTATACAAGCGACGAATACAATAACCATGTATACTTGTATGCAAGAAATGCATTATATGGATTTTATAACTTTGAAGAACCTTGGACTCAAGAAGATTACGATCAATTCCTTGAAGAATATCTCTACGTTGGAAATGAAGCTTGGGATTGGGGTTCAAAAGATGTATGGTATAAATACGGTGAACTTCGGCGTGAGAAGAACAAATATAATATTATTTCAAAATTCACCATTGCGGGAATGCTTGTGAACCGGCTTGTCAGCATGGTCAAGGCAGTTCATTCTGTGCATCTCTATAATAAAGGGATCACAAAGGAAAATACTGTCTCTCTGAATTGCGGTTATGATCACATACTTCAGCGCTTTTCATTATCTCTTGAAAAACGATTTTGATATGGAAACAATTTTCATTGATGGAACTTCCTTAACCCTTAAACAAGTTTACACAGTAGCTGAACAAAAAGCAAAGGTTGTTCTCACTGAGGAAGCAAAGAAGAAGATACAAGAGTGTCGCGCATGTGTAGATAATATTATCAAAAACAATCAGGTTGTGTATGGAGTTAATACCGGCTTTGGGGCTTTCAAAGACAAACTAATTGCTCCTGAAAAATTAAAAGAATTACAACGAAATTTGATCATCAGCCATTCCACGGGTGTGGGAAATTATCTTCCGGTCAAAGTCGTGAGAGCAAGTATGCTGCTGAGGATCAATTCACTTGCAAGCGGTTACTCAGGCATCAAATTGAAAACACTCGAAACACTCATAGAAATGCTGAACAAAGGCGTTCATCCTGCAGTGCCAGCTCAAGGTTCTGTGGGCGCAAGCGGTGATCTTGCACCAATATCTCATATTATGCTTGTGCTTTCTCGTGGGGAAGATCAAGAATTGGAAGAATATAGCGGAAGAGTAATTATCGAAGAAAATACTGACCGTGACAACTATACTATAAAGACCATTTCCGGTTTGAAAGCAATGCACGGGGCAGGTATCGAACGTGTTGTGCTCGACGCTAAAGAAGGACTGGCACTAAACAACGGCACAAATGTCATGACTGCGATCGCTGCATTAGCTCTTGTCGATGCACAAGTCCTGCTGAAAAATGCGATAAAAATTTTTACTGCATCTCTGGAAGGATTGCGCGGCGTATCTGATGCGTTCCAACCAAAAATTCATGAACTGCGCAGGCAAAAAGGTCAGATCGAGATCGCAAAAAAAGTCATGCAATACATTCAAGGCAGCAAGCTCATCGATTCCAGAAAATCAGAGGTACAGGACAGCTACTCTCTACGTTGTTTTCCACAAGTTGTCGGTCCGATAAAAGAAACACTCGATTTTGCTGCGAATATCATTGAGCGTGAAGCAAATGCAGTTACTGATAATCCACTTATAATTCCTGAAGCAGACAAACCGATCAAGGCATTTTCCGGAGGAAATTTCCACGGAGAACCTATTGCGCAGGTGTGCGATTTTTTAAAAATTACTATTGCTGAACTTGGAAATATTTCTGAAAGAAGGATATTTAAGCTTACATCCCAATTTCTGAGTCATGGGCTGCCCAGCATGCTCACAACAGAGCCCGGATTGCAAAGCGGGATAATGATCCTCCAATATACTGCTGCTGCTTTGGTTTCGGAAAATAAAGTACTTGCACATCCTGCGAGCGTAGATTCCATTCCTACAAGTGAAGATGTCGAAGATCACGTATCCATGGGCACTATCGCTGCACGTCAGTTCAGAGAAATTCTGGAAAATGTACGCAAGATAATTGCCATCGAATATATCACTGCATGCCAGGCATTGGATCTGCGTCTTCGCATCGATCCTGATTTTGTGAATGAAACTCCCGAACATACTTTTGGAAAAAAAACCTATGGCATCTATAGCAAACTTCGCAATGCAGGAGTGGATTTCTGGGACCGCGATAAAGTCGCATATATTGACATAGAAAAGACACTTCGATTAATAACAACCGAATTATAATATAAAGGAGCTTACCATGGCAATTGTTTTGAATGGATATGATTTAACTATTGAAAAGGTCGTGAAAATCGCTCGGGAAAATGAAAAAGTTGAAATTCCTCAGGAAAGTATCGAACGCATCAACGCATGCCGTGCAATGCTGGAAGAAAAGATCAAAGCTCACGAGATCATGTATGGAGTTAATACAGGTATCGGTGAATTTTCTGAAGTTGTACTCACCGACGATCAAATGGAAGATTTTCAGCGTTATTTGATATACAATCATGCTGCAGGAATTGGCGATCCTGCTCCTATTGAATATGTGCGTGGAGCCATGGCAAGCAGAATTAATGTATTGGTAAAAGGTAACTCCGGCTGCCGTCCTGAAATTCCACTTACACTTGCTGCAATGTTGAATAAAGGCGTGACACCCTTTGTTTGCCAAAAAGGTTCTGTGGGTGCAAGTGGAGATCTTGCTCCAATGTCACAGATAGCGCTTCTTCTTCTTGGAGAGGGAAAAGCATACTATCAGGGAGAACTTCTTGATGGTAAAGAGGCAATGGACAGAGCAGGCATTCCAATTCCCGGACTTAAAGCTCGTGATGGGCTTTCTGCGATCAATGGTTCAAATCTTTTAACTGCGATGAGCGCAATACTTCTTTATGATGCAAACCGATGGCTCAAGCAGGCAGAAATTGCAGCAGCAATGTCACTCGAAGCACTAAAAGCAAACATGAAGCCCTACACTCCTCTGCTTCACGAGATCCGCGGATTCAAAGGTGCAATCCGTTGTGCAAAATCAATTCAAAAGCTCGTTAAAGGTGGCGATCTTGCAGAAGGAAGAGTAAAATGTAAAGTTCAGGATGCCTATTCCATGCGCTCCACCCCGCAGGTCATTGGCGCTGCTCACGATGCAATTGTCTATGCTCGTTCACAAGTCGAGATAGAGTTGAACGGCGTTGGTGATAATCCTGTATTCTTCCCGGATAAAAAAATTCAACTTTCCGGTGCAAATTTCCAGGGCTCTCCGGTTTCACTTCCAATGGATATGATCAGCGCCGCGATCACAATGGTTTCTGTAATGTCCGAACGTCGCATGAACAGACTGAACAACCCGGCATTAAGTGTTGGACTACCTGCATTCCTTACAAAAGGCGCCGGCATGTTCTCCGGCTTGATGCTAAGCCAATACACTGCTGATATGCAAATCGTTGAACAGAGAATTCTTTGTGCTCCTGCTTCAGTTCAGTCCATCCCTGCTGCTGCCGATCAGGAAGATTTTGTCTCTATGGGAATGAATACTGCTATCAAGAATTTTCAGATCATGGATAATGCTTATGGTATTCTTGGTATTGAATTCATGGCTGCAGCTCAGGCGCTTGACTTCCGAGAAGAGGAATACAAATTTGGCGCCGGTGTCACAAAAGCAAAAGAAATCATAAGAAAATATGTTGATTTCCTCGATATTGACAGACCTCTTTATCCAGACCACACAAAGATGAAAGAGCTTGTGAAATCCTGCGAAATCCTTGAAGAAGTAGAAAGTGTAGTTGGTAGCTTAGAGTAATATCGAATAGTGAAAACACGCACATTTCTCTTAATTTTTTCAGCCCTGTTTCTGCTCGCAGGTTGTGTCTATTATAATATCTTTTATAATGCGAGAAAATACTACGCAGAAGGTCTGAATGCAAAAGAGAAAAACAACGGTAAGCTATCGCCAAATATCCAGACAAAATTTGAGACTTCCATTGGCAAATGTGCATATATAATACAGGAATATCCCACGAACAAATGGGTCGATGATGCGATCCTGCTGATGGGACAATGTTTTTACGAACAGGAAAACTACATAAAAGCACTCAGAAAATTTCAGGAATATGAGAAATATTACAATAAATACGAACTCTATCCTATAGCAAAACTCTATCTTGCAAAGACCTATCTCGAAATGAAGGAATACGATGAAGCTATGAAACAATTTTCAGCAATATTCACTAATCCAAGATTTCAAGAAGTTCGCACTGAAGCATATTTTGATCTTTCAGATTATTATATTGAACGGGATAAATATAACGATGCAAAGAAAACAATTCTTGAGTTGCTGAATACCGGTCTGAAAAAAAAACCTCACCTCAAAGCAATGTTCCTCTATGCTGAAATAGAGTTCAAAAATGGCGAATATCGAAATGCAGAGCTTGCTTTCCGGAATCTGCTTGCGCAAAAACCAACCAAAAGATACCGGCTGGATGCCCTACTTTACATAGGTAAAATATTTATAGAAACTGAAAAATACAAAGAAGCACTCCTTGTTTTTGAAACTCTCAATGATACTGAAATTGATTATGATAAACTGCCTGAGATTAGAATGTACATAGCTATCTGTGAAGCTCATCTCGGGAATACGGAAAAAGCATTTGACCTATTTGATAAGATCATCAAAGATAACAAGGGGAAGAAGATCGTCTCGGAGATCAATTATTACTGGGGTAATATATATTTTGATGTGCTGCAGGATTATGAACAAGCTGTGGAAAAATTCAATGCTGTCACCGTAAAACACCTCGATGAAAAGATGGTTAAACAGACAAAAAATAAATTGAAAATTGCCCAAGAACTTATCAGCTATCAGACTATTCAAAGCACCAGTCAGATAAGCCAGATCGTTGAGTTCCAATTCCAGCTCGCTGAATATTATAATTTCGATCTGAACCAGCCGGACTCAGCTCTGGCGATGTATGATAATATCATCAAGCGGCTTCCACTACTCAGGCAGGATCTTGATTCTCTCACCAATATTATGATGCTGTACTATCCGGAACCGGACTCGATCGATATTGAGAACGACTCACTCTTTATTTTAGATTCTCTGGAACTAGATATCCCGGTTCAGGTGGAAGATTCTGCTTCAGTAACCGAAGATTCTATTTCAGCAGCTATTGATACTGTCGCAATTACTCAGATTGAAGATGACTCGATCTCTATTGTTATACCGGATTTATCACTTGCAGATAGTCTCAGGGGATTATCTATTATCGATACTATTTTTGCAGACAGTATTCTTATTGATTCCACGATGACAGACAGCACAGTTTCCGAACCCGAGAAAGTACTCGTCCCTGCCAAGCAGCAACTTCTCGTAAAAATAGAGAATCTTCACAATACTATTCGCGAATTTGAGAAAGAAATCATCGCAAAAGTTCTTTTTATGAAGGTATGGACTTATCAGGAAAAACTTCGGGATACCGATAAAGCTTCAGAGATATTCCTGCTTCTCGAGACCGATTATCCCGCTTCAAAATATACGATTGCCGGAAGAAAGCTTATCAATAACGAACCCTTTGAGCTTGTAGATCCGGAAGAACACTACGCCCAACAGTATTTGCATAAGGCGCTGGATTTTTACTTTGATTTGGTTACGCTTGAGCAAAGCCACTCATATTTAGATACAATATTATCGGTCTATGATTCCACAGAAGTCTATCCGCAAGCATTATATTTGAAGTCTTATCTCTTTGTAAAAGAGAGCAAAGACACCACTTCTGCCAGACCCTATCTTGAAGAACTTTTCACAGATTATCCTCAACACGAATTGAAGACCGAGGTTTCTGATTACTTTGATGGAACACATTTCCTTTCTTTTGAAACAGAAGAAGATACCACAGTGATAATTGATTCTACAATCGTAGTACCGGACAGCACTTTTATTCAGGATTCATTATTTGCAATTCAAGATACCACTTCGATAATAGATTCCATTCAGATCACAACTGAAGAAGACAGTATTGTCATTTTTCATGAACCAGAAGATAGTCTGGATGTTCCTAAATAATTACATAATATCGAACATCAATTAATGATTTGAGATTTATGAAGTTGTGAGTTAAAATATAGTTTCTTATGAAAAATATGCAAAGTTCGATCTATCAAAACTGGATTCCCGATGGGGCTCGGGAATGACATGTGCTTTTGTTCTGAAAAATGTATTAATCCCAAGTTTCATTTATTAGTGTTTTTTAAAATGCAACATAATTCTAAATTTACTCCTTATTGTCATTCTCAACTTGATTGGGAATCCAGGAAATTCGATTGATTAGTTTCATCATATGGATAAAAATTATTTCGTGTACATCTTAGCAAGCAAAAGAAATGGTACACTCTATATTGGAGTCACAAATAATCTTGAAAACAGAATGTATCAGCATAAAAATAAGCTCGTTGATGGCTTTACCAAAAAATATGGCGTTGATAAACTTGTGCACTTTGAAATGACAAATGATGTGAGAAGTGCTATTCAAAAAGAGAAGCAACTGAAGAAATGGAATAGAAAATGGAAACTTGAACTCATTGAAAAAGAAAATCCCGAATGGATAGATTTATCTAAAGAATGGTTTGATGAATAAAGATGAAAAGTTATACAACACATATTAAACACTCATCGCAGCTGTTTCCAAAAAGAGAAATACTGGATTCCCGATGGGGCTCGGGAATGACAAAAATTGTAATGCTTGATCATCTTAATCCACTCATTAAAATATTATTTGTTATCTTACAGATTGTTTTTCTTTTCTTTTTCCATAATAATATTTTATTGATTTCTGTACTCATTATTTTGACTTTGTTTCTGATGATGTCTCAAAGAAATCTTATCGTCGTTACAAATACGCTCTTGCGTATATCTCCCCTTCTATTATCAATATTTCTTATGGGATATATATTTGGCAATCCCTGGCAGAAGGATCTAATGATCATTGGTTCGGTCGCAATAATGATAAGCTATACCGTAGTGCTTTTGAGATCAACTTCTGCTTTCTCATTCCTGGCACAATTCCATAAAATGATCCCGCTGAAAATACGCAATTCTGCCACCCTCTTTCTCTATGGTATTATTCGATTTCTGCCAATTATTTATCATGAATATTCGCACACGATAAGATTATATAAGTATCATATAAAAAGAAAGATAGGGCTGAATGAGATATCAGAACTTTTCCCTCTTATTGTGAACAGATCACTAAAAAAATTGCATGGATGCTCAGCAACTACAGAAGTACTTTTCAATAGCGAACTTACATGCTCTTTTCATGCCTGCGATTTTCTATTACCGGCTCTGCTGCTCGTGCAAATAGGACTGATCTTATTATGATAAAATTTCTAATTCGCTTTTGTTATGATGGTCATCCTTTTCATGGCTGGCAGATACAGAAAGACGCTCTCACCATCCAGCATGTTATGGAAAAGGCGCTTGCACAAATTTTCAAGACAGAAACTCCCTTGACCGTGTCCGGCAGAACCGATGCCGGTGTACATGCGCTCAATCAGTATGCTCATTTTACAGCAGAAACGAGAATGGAACCGGAGAACATTGTAGCTGCGATCAATAGCATTGTTCCCAAAGCGATCCACATCAAGGAATGCGCTATTGCGGATGATGATTTTCATGCGAGATTTTCTGCAAAAAGTAGAACATATATGTATAAGATCATGAAAGAATTCTCCCCCTTTGAACGATTCTATGCTTCATATTTTCCGCAAAAAAATATCTCTTTGCCGCTCCTGCGGAAAGCGTCTGAATATTTGCTTGGCACTCATGATTTCAATGTCTTTGCCCAAGACACATCGCAGCTTCCATCAACGGTGTGCACTATTGATAGTACTGAATGGAACGAAACCAACACACATTTCATCTTTAAAATAAGTGCTAACAGATTCATGCATAATATGGTTCGAAGGTTAGTTGGCACTCTTTTGCATATTTCCCATGAGGGGCTCGAGCCGGATCATATAAAAAAAATTTTATCCACTCAGGCTTATAGTTTACTTGGCATGACCGCTCCACCTCAGGGGCTTTATCTATTTGAAGTTACCTATTAGTCATGCAAAATTCTAAAAAATTTGACGTCCCAGCACACAGTTCGTAGATTTTGTTTCGAAATATAAATAAATTAACAGATACATCACAATTAAATGGTGCTCAAAAATCTGGAGGTAGCCATGAAAATCAACCATTTCAACGATGTCCTTTTAGAAGACGTGAGTGTTGAAGGTGCAGACAAGACCAAAATCCGATGGCTTATTTCAAAAAAGGATAACGCTCCTAATTTCGCTATGCGCATGTTCGAGATCGAAGCCGATGGACACACCCCATTTCACTCCCATGACTGGGAACATGAAGTATTCGTGCTGCAAGGAACCGGTGTATTAGTTACAGAAGAAGGAGAAAAACCTTTCCAGCAGTGGGATGTTATCTTTGTGGACCCGCACCTGAAACACCAATTCAAAAATACTGATGATACATTATTACGCTTTCTCTGTATCGTTCCTCATTCTCCTCAACCTGCAAAAGTCTCAAGCAATCCTCTTGGAGACAAACCCGTAAACAACTGCTGATATGAACATTCTTGCTTTTGACACCTCTACATCTTACGAAAGTATAGCACTTTCACACAACGGGCAGATAATTGCGGACGTGACCATGAATGCAAAAAGGACTCACTCGGAACGCCTGTTGCCCACAGTAGAAAATTTGCTTGATCAAACTGACATGAAGCTGGAAGACATCTCAGGAATTGCTGTTTCCATAGGACCCGGCTCTTTTACCGGACTTCGCATCGGACTCTCTACTGCAAAAGGTATCTGTTTTGGTTTGAAGATACCACTTTATGTGACTTCTACATTGAGATCTCTTGCGAACAATGCTTCAGCGATTTCGTCACACATTTGTGCACTCATGGACGCAGGACGAGATGAATTCTACTATGCTTTGTATTCATCACAGCTTTCAGAAATACACAAACCGTCATTCGCAAAGATAGAGCAAATAGCGCAAACAATAAATACCGAAACACTTTTAATCGGACCTGTTACGTCAAAAACAAAACAGACATTTTTGGATATTGATACAAAATTGAGCTTTGCTAGAACTATTGATTGTTACCCAAAAGCGATATCTTTGATCGATATCATAGAAAACAAAAAGGGCTGCGAAGTGTATATAGCTGATGACATCGCAAAAATCGAACCCTTGTACATTAGAAAATCAGCGGCTGAAGAAAATTTTAAACAAAAAAAATGAACGAAAATAAATAAAAAATTCATAAATATTTAGGAGTATTATGGAAGATTTAATTGACCTGAAAGAAATGCAAAAAATGAAACTGCCTGAACTTCATAAGATCGCAAAAAGTTTCGAGGTAAAGAACTTCAAAGCCATGAAAAAAGAAGATTTGATGTTCGCGATCTTTGATGCCCAGGCATCAAACGAAGGGTTGGTCTTCACCACAGGTGTGATCGATCTTACCCCCGACGGATATGGTTTTCTACGTTCGCCAAATTCCAATTATATAAGCGGACCAAGTGATATCTACGTATCCAAAGCCCAGGTGAAAAAATTCCACATCAAACAGGGAAATATCATCTCGGGACCTGTACGTTCACCAAAGGAAGATGAAAAGTACTTCGCACTCATCAGAATCGATGCAATTAACAATGAACCGCCTTTGCGAGCGTACGAAACCCCGAATTTCGATTCCCTTACACCACTTTATCCGGAAGAAAAGCTCAACCTTGAAACCACCCCGGAAGAGCTTTCCATGCGTATCATCGACCTCTTTACGCCCATTGGAAAGGGACAAAGAGGGCTTATTGTTTCGGCGCCACGCACAGGAAAAACAGTGCTGCTCCAAAAGCTTGCAAATGCAATTCTCACTAATCATCCTGAAGTATATGTGATCATTCTTCTTGTAGATGAACGCCCGGAAGAAGTCACAGAGATGAAGCGTATCGTAAAACCTGAGAATTCAGAAGTTGTCAGCTCCACTTTCGATGAAACTGCCCACCATCATGTTCGCCTGGCAGAAATGGTCATGGCAAAAGCAAAAAGAATGGTTGAGTACGGACGCGATGTGGTTATTCTGCTTGATAGTATCACCCGCCTTGCCAGAGCATATAACTCACTCATGCCTGCTAGCGGAAAAGTCCTCTCCGGTGGTGTCGATGCAAATGCACTCCACAAACCAAAACGCTTTTTCGGAGCTGCACGTAACACAGCAGAGAGTGGAAGTCTGACGATCATGGCAACTGCGCTTATTCACACAGGGAGTAAAATGGATACAGTTATCTTTGAAGAGTTCAAAGGCACAGGTAATATGGAACTTGTGCTCGACCGCTCTATCAGCGACCTGCGCATGTATCCGGCAATCGATCTTATCACTTCCGGAACACGTCGTGAAGAGCTTCTTCTTCCTGAAGAGGTTCGAAATCGTGTATTCATTCTTCGTAAGATCCTCAAAAATCAAAATCCCTACGATGCGATCGAACTCCTGAAAAACAAGATGAAAGGAACAAAAAATAATCAGGAATTCCTGAAATTAATGAGCAGCTAAAAGTTCATTTATGAAAAAAACTATCTGTTTGATCATAGTCTTTTTCTTCCTCTGCACGATACCTTTACGGGGGCAATCACTTTCTGTAGTATATAGCCATATCGCTAAAAGTGAATATATCACTGCTTTTCAAATATTGAAATCCATGCTGCCACAGTGCAAAAATCACGAAGAAAAAGTCGAAATCCTCTATCTTTTAGGGCAATGTGCAGATAATGCAAATGATGCATCATTTTATTATAAAGAAATCTTAAAGGAAAAGGGAAATGCCTATACTGATAGAGCTTTCATCAATCTTGCGAAGATCAGTCTGACACATGAAGATTGGAAGGCTGCCATCGGATATTCAAACAAGCTGCTAAAAAAGTCCTTTTCTTTATATTATTCAGAAGCTCTTTTCATCGATGCTCAGGCACATTTCTGTAATGCAGAATATTTTCCTGCAATCACTTCATATAAAGAATTCATCAACATCTCTCTTGATTCATCCCAGCGGGAACTTGCTATGCTGAATTGTGGAACTGCATATTATGAGCTTAAACAGTACTCGAAAGCAATTGAACAGTTCTCACAAATGCAGGAAGAAAATCCAAACAGCAATTTCAATCCCTACATGCTCTATCTAATGGGATTATGCTTTGAGAATAAAGCACAGTACGCCGATGCGATCACACATTATAAAAAGCTGACTAATGACTACCCTTATTCACAATATTCACCTCTTGCAGAACAGCAGCTCATTTTCTTGATCGAACAGGGACATTACTCATCTTCCCTCACAACCCTTCCAAAGATCGATGAACTCCTCAATAAAAAATACATTGTTCAGCTTGCAGCACTCGAAAGCTCTACCAAAGCTCACAAAGCCCAAGAAAACTTTCAGAATATGGGTGTGAAAAACACCTTTATCTTTACAAAATCAGTTAATGGAAAAATTTACTACGCTGTCGGTGTAGGTCCATATACAACTAAAAATGAAGCACTCTACAAAAAAAACCGGCTTGCAGAGAAAAATATCAGTTCATACGTGTACAAAAAACCATGACAAAAAAGAAATCTCCTGAGATATTGCAGGAACACACACCTCTTATACAGCAGTTCCTTTCTATCAAAAAGGGGCAGCCGGATGCACTTCTGCTTTTCCGAATGGGAGATTTTTATGAAACGTTTTTCGAAGATGCCAAGAGAGCTTCAAAACTGCTAGGAATAACACTTACTACAAGAGACAAAAAAAAGAAAAATCCTGTTCCACTTGCCGGATTCCCCTATCATGCGCTGGAAAACTATCTAAAAAAATTATTGGATCACGGAGTGAAAGTTGCAATATGCGAACAGGTAGAAGATCCGAAAAAGTCAAAAAAACTTGTAAAAAGAAAAATTGTCGAGGTCATAACTCCGGGCACTATTCTTGAAGAAAACTACCTTAAGGGAAGCGGGAATAATTATCTCAGTGCAGTGTATGAAGGAAAATCAAGCTGCGGAATCGCTTATATCGATATTTCAACCGGGGAATTTTCCTGCACAGAACTTCCCTTCGACCGGATTGTCGATGAGATCGCACGAATTCATCCTACTGAAATCCTGGTGCCGGAAACAATGGAGTCTAACTTCAGGGAGAAAATCAGCGTCTTCTATAATCCTGCCTTTACAGAATATGAAACATGGCGTTACGAATTTCCGGAAGCTGAAGATACTCTAAAAAAACATTTTGATGTGCTCTCTCTCGAAGGATTTGGTCTTTCAGGGAAAAATACAGCAGTCTGTGCATCAGCAGCAATTCTTTCTTATATTAAAGATTTGAAGGAAGGTGACCTCTCACATATCAATTCTCTAAAATTCTATTCAGAAGGGCAGTTCATGCAGGTTGATGCGCTTTCCAGACACAATCTTGAACTCACAGAATCTATGCGTACCCGCTCCCAGCATGGCACTCTTCTTGAGGTTTTGGATGAGACGAAAACTCCGATGGGCGGACGAAAACTCGTCAATTGGATGCTCAATCCGCTAATGAAAAAGGAGTTCATAATCCAGCGTCTCGACAGTGTAGATGAGCTGCTTGATAAAATCCACACACGTAATAGTATTATCGAAATCCTTTCTGAAATTGGTGATATTGAACGTATCATCAGCAAGCTGGGAACAAATAAAGCATACCCCCGCGACTTGATCGCTCTGAAAAACTATCTCTCGTTGGCTCAACCGCTGGCAGAACATATTTCGGATTGTGATGCCGAATTACTCAAATCTTTATACGCATTAATTCAAAATTTTGATGAAGTTATACTTATTATCGAGAATGCACTTATTGAAGATGCCCCACTCACCTTGCAGGACGGTGGAATAATTAGAGAGGGTTATAATATAGAACTGGATGAACTGAGAAACAAGAGCAAAACTGGCAAAAAATGGATCGCTGAACTCGAACAAAAAGAGATCAAAAGAACTAATATTCCCAAGCTTAAAGTCCGTTACAACAGTGTGTTCGGCTATTACATCGAAATAACCAAATCCTATTTCGACAAAGTGCCGGAAGATTATATTAGAAAGCAGACACTGGTAAATGCAGAGCGCTTCATCACTCCAGAGCTTAAGGAATTTGAAAATCAGGTCTTGGGCGCTGAAGAACGCAGTAAACAATTAGAATATTCACTTTTTATTGAAATTCGGGAAAATCTGAAAAATTTCATTCCCCGTTTTCAGCAATTCTCAGAGGTCATCTCCATACTCGATGTACTCACAACTCTCTCACAAATTGCCTTTTATAATCATTATGTCCGACCTGAAATTCATGATGGACACGAAATCCATATTAAAGAAGGAAGGCATCCTGTAATAGAAAAGCTTACTGCCAGCAACGAGTTCATTCCTAATGATACATTCCTGAATAATTCTTCGGATAGGATACTGCTCATTACAGGTCCGAATATGGCTGGTAAATCCACCTATTTAAGGCAAGTCGGCTTGATCATAATCATGGCTCAGATGGGCTCATTCATTCCTGCTGCTTCTGCAAAGATCGGCATTGTGGACAAGATATTTACCCGCGTGGGCGCTTCGGACAACCTGGCGCTGGGGCAGAGCACATTTTTGGTAGAAATGATCGAGACTGCAAATATTCTGCATAATGCGACACCGAGAAGTGTTGTCCTGCTCGATGAGATCGGGCGCGGCACCAGCACCTTTGACGGGCTGAGCATTGCATGGGCTGTTGTAGAATATCTTCATGAAAATAAAAAGATCGCTGCAAAAACACTCTTTGCCACGCATTACCATGAACTTACAGAACTTTCCAATGTATATAAGGGTGTGAAAAATTATAATATCACTGCAAAAGAGTATAAGGACAGGATAATCTTCTTGAGAAAAGTCGTGCCCGGCAGTGCAGATCAGAGTTATGGAATCCAGGTGGCAAAACTTCTAACTTTTCTTTCAAAATTAAAAGACAAACTTTAATTATATAACGAATTTTATTCGTCCTCTTCACCGAGAATTTTCCTAAGAAGTGCTAGTTCATCATCCGGTACATTGTGCACACCTTTGCTGTCTTCAGGATATTGTTTGAGCATGTTCAAAATCATATCGGCTTCATCAATACTCAGCTGCAAATGCTCCTGATGAGGTGTAGGTGGTTGGAGAACCTTCAAAGAATTATTTTCTACAGTAAAAGAAAAATAGAATGATTCATCCATGCCTTTTTCATTGGTAAAAACCACATGAATTAAATATATTGAATCATCGAGCTCTACTTCATAATCCAAAACTTTTTTTATATCAAAACGAGGTTTATAATTACCAATATCTTTCTTTGAGAAATAATAGAACATCCTGTTCAGTGTATTATTTTCCAAATGTTTTTTAAAACGTAGAAGGAATTTTTTAATTATGTCATTGATTTGTGGACTTAATATTTTCTTTGTTGCGATAACACCAAGCTTCTTATAGGTTTCTGCTTTTATTTTTCTATTAATTCTTGAAATTCTTTGACGAATAACCTCATTGGATTCACCAATAATTTCTTCCATCCTTTGTACATTTGTTTCGCATTGAAGATATAAAATGTATGTCTGAAGTTCATTTGAAGAAAGTTTATCTTTTGCATTCTTGACAGCATCTACCAGATCATCTTTTTCATTATCAACAAAATCAATGCTCTCATATATTCTTGCCTGTAGTTCCCCTGCCATATTCCCTATCATGTCATGCTTTAATTGTCTTTCAGCCTTCAATCTATCAAAATATTGATTGCAATAATTCTTACTGGTATTGACAATCCACCCTTCATGATTGTTTTCTTCAATCCTTTCCCTTTTTAATAAATATGAATAGATTGTTTGAGATGCGATATCTTCAGCAGCATCGAGACTTCCAATTTTATATAATGCGTAATTATATGCGAGCTTATGGTAATTTTTCAGAACTTCTGCATCATTTTCTTTCATTTGTTTAGTGTTGTAGTTACAAATTAGTATTTTCCGTGAAATATAGGAAAATACCTTTAAAGACAATCATATTTTTAAGAAAAAAGACCTCTATTTCTGATCTCACTTTTGATTTTCGTACATTACTTATGTTTTTAAAATAATAAGTTAAGAAATCTAAAATATAGATTACTCAAGAAAAAACGAAAATATCTGTCAATATTTGGGATTTAGAGGAATAAATTTATGAGATTTTCTGATGATTTAAACCCTTTATTTTACACTTTTTTCACTTTTTTTCATTTTTTTTGAGTGAAGTAAATAACCTGAAAGGCGGTTACAATGAAAAAGAAAACATTAACCTTAGTTTGTGTTTTTATTCTTATGTTAATTATCAATTCGGTTGCCTGTGCAATGACGGGCGCAGAGTTACAAACCTTATGCGATCCTGACGATGCTGAAATCATCGCACAATATTTAGATTTGAATGCTGATTATCCGGTCATAACAGAGCTTTCCCTGCAAAGTAGTGATGAAGTGATATACGAAGCTGTGATCGTAGGACCCAATGGAGAAAAGTACATTATTATCATTGTTAATGGTTCTGTTCACATTATGAAAGTATAATAAGAAAGGAAAACAACATGACTATTAAAAGAATTT
>MVCT01000040.1 GCA_002049945.1 Candidatus Cloacimonas sp. 4484_140 | reverse complement strand
CAGTCAATTAAGATCTGTTAAAGCCAGTTTTATTTCTTTTTTTGTTTAGTAACTTTTTTTCAAATGCTCTATACTTATACTTTTAAAATTTTTATTCTTATAATAATTTATACAGACATACCAGCATAGATTTCACCAAACTCTTGACAAATAATTGTCTATCTCAGGGAAATCCCTGAAAGAAATTCATTGGAGTATTCATGAAAACCTATTTGATAACCGGCGGATGCGGTTTCATCGGTTCACATTTTATTCGGTATGTGCTTGAAAACAACAATTCCTCTTCTATACTGAATCTTGACGCACTGACTTATGCAGGAAATCCTCTGAATGTAAAAGATATCGAGAAGAACTATCCTGACCGATACACTTTTATTAAAGGTGATATCACAGACGAAACATTTGTGAAAAATATCTTCAGGGAAAACAAGATCGATTATATCGTTCACTTCGCTGCAGAATCTCATGTTGACCGCTCCTTTGATGATCCTATGCAATTCATGAAAACAAATGTGCTTGGTACAACTGTTCTGCTCAATGCAGCAAAAATATTTTGGCAAAAAGAGGAATGGAATTCTATAAGATTCCTCCATATCTCAACCGATGAAGTTTATGGGTCATTATCGTATGAAGAAGATGTAAAATTTACTGAAAATTCTCCCTTGAAACCACGCTCACCATACGCAGCATCCAAGGCATCGGCTGACCTCATCGCACAATCCTATTTTGAGTCCTTTGGATTCCCTGTTATCATAACAAGATGCTCAAATAATTTCGGTCCTTATCAATATCCTGAAAAACTCATCCCCCTGATGGTCCTCAATATGAAAAATGATAAAGCGCTGCCAATCTACGGAAACGGATTGAATGTACGGGATTGGATATATGTGGAGAATCATTGCAAAGCATTAATTTCAGTCTTAGAAAAAGGACAAGTTGGAGAAATATATAATATCAGCGGAGAGCAAGAGTACAATAATATTACTCTTGTGAATATGCTTTGCGAAATCGTTGCTTCACTTACAAATAATAAGAAGGATCATTTCAAAAAATATATCACATTCATAAAAGACAGACCCGGTCACGATCTGCGCTACACAATGGATTGCTCAAAGGTACAATCGGCGACTGGATGGAAGCCCTCACAAAATTTCATGAAGGACCTTACCAGTACTGTGCAGTGGTATCTTACACATGACGAGTGGGTACGATCCTGCGAACTCAGCTTCCGAAAATGGATGAAATCTCATTATGATATTTAGGATTTGACAGACTCCCTCAATTATATACATTAATTAACTGAAATGAAAGATATTACACTAAGCGCTATAAAAAAATCCTTTGGCGGATTCGAAGTTCTCCAAAACGTTTCCCTTGATCTGATAAGAGGTGAAAAGCTCGGACTTATCGGCAGGAATGGAAGCGGTAAGACTACGATATTCCGATTGATAACCGGTGCAGAAGAACCGGATGCAGGTGCGATCAGTGTTGCAAAAGGTGCTACTATTGGCTACATCGAGCAAATTCCGGATTATGCTGATGGTACTGAAGTTATCGAAGTCCTCAAACAATCCTGCCGGCATATTTATGACCTGCGTGATGAGCTTCGGATTCTCGAACATTGCATCTCCGGTACGGAGGATAAGAGTTCTCAGACAAAACTGATCTCCAAATATGAAAAATTACTGATGCGATTTGAGCATCTTGAAGGTTACGATATTGATGTCAAACTGGGAAAAGTATGCACAGGTTTGAAGATCACAGACCAGATGCTGCATCGGGATTACAATTCACTAAGCGGCGGAGAAAAAACCCGCGTAATGCTCAGTCAGATATTTCTCAATCATCCCGACATTCTACTGCTGGACGAACCCACAAACCATCTTGATATCGAGTCGATCGAATGGCTTGAGGAATTTATTTCACAATATAAAGGAAGTGCCATCATCGTTGCCCACGACCGCTATTTTCTTGATGCAACAGTTTCAAAGGTAGTAGAACTGGAAAACGGCAGAACAAAAACTTACAAAGGCAACTATTCAAAATATATCGAACTGCGTGAAGAAGAGATACAGCGACAATTTTCTGCATTCAAAAATCAGCAGAAAAAGATCGAAGCCATGGAGGAAGCGATCAAACGGTTCCGCGATTGGGGCACAAGAACAGATAATCCTGCCATGTTCAAGAAAGCTATGAACATGGAACGCCGGCTGGAACGCATTAAACGTGTGGATAAACCAACCGATGCAAAGAAGATGGGACTCGATCTCTCCTCTGTACAACGTTCAGGCAAGGATGTGATAAAACTCAATGAAATATCAAAATCCTATGACGATCTTGCTTTACTAGACTCAATTGACCTGTTTGTCTATTATCAGGAACACATTTGTATTTTGGGGAAAAACGGCACAGGCAAGACGACCATTTTCAAGATAATTGGTGGTGAGATACAGCCGGATAATGGAGAGGTGAAATTGGGCTCCAGATTGAATGTCGGTTATCTTGAGCAGGAAGTGCATTTTGAGAATGAGAATGAATCTGTGCTCGATGCATATCGCAGAATGTTCCCCATGCAGGAAGATAGGGCTCGAACTTCTCTGGCTCGATTTCTCTTTTTTGGAAATGATGTGTTCAAGAGATTGGGATATCTATCCGGCGGTGAGAAAGTGCGGTTCCAGCTTTGTGTGCTGATGAAAAAAAATCCAAACTTGCTGCTTCTCGACGAGCCAACAAATCACCTTGATATCGATTCTATGGAAATGCTCGAGGAAGTCCTGCTCGATTACAAGGGCACCATTCTCTTCATTTCTCATGACCGATATTTTATCAATAAGATAGCCCATAAAGTGATCGAGCTTGAGCATCATAAACTACATGTATATCTTGGTAATTATGATTTCTACAGAAATAAAAAACTTAGTAGATCACAAGAAAATATAAAGAAAAGAATTAATAAGGAAAAACCAATCTCCCAGCAGGATCATACATCACGAAGAAAGTCTGCAAACAAAGAAAAAAGCAGACTAAGACGGCTACAGGAAATTGAAAACGAAGTAGATGAGATCGAACTTAAGACCGCTCAAACGGAAAAGGACATCGATGCGTATGGCAGAGACTATCAAAAATTGCTCGAACTCTATGAGCAGAAAAAATTATTACAGGATAAATTAGATGAACTGTTAAAAGAATGGGCTGATCTCGATGCCCTTCAGCAGGCAAAATAAGGAGCTATTATGCCGATCATTACGCTTGAAAACGCAGGAGAATTATCAAAAGAAAAGAAAGAACTTTTGATCAAAAGGTTGACAGATGTTGTTGCTGAAATTACTGGCAAACCCGAACAATATATCTACGTTCGAATCGATGAAGTTCCCCGTGAGAACTTTGGCATCGGTGGAAAGAGTTTATCATAAATGAAATTTTATAATTTAAAAAATAATAGAAACTTAATCTTACTCTAAAAAAGGTTATGATTATAAATATGTTAGAAAATTTTAAATATTTGGAAACCGATCCCAGTTAAATGAAAAAGGATTTAACGGGACAATTACCCACCAACTTTTTAACCTGTGAAATCCACAGGATATTTCACCAGGTAAGTTGGTGGTTAATGAAACAAAAAAACGCATTAACCGTTTTATTTATCCCGTGAAATGCTTTTATCCTTTTTATTTCACCGGGAACGGTTTCTCGATTTTTTAAATTGAACTTTTAGAGTGGACTCAAATTTAGAATAATATGTTTTCAGATTCAGGACTTATTTCTTATGCCTTGCTTCCATTTTTGATATTCATATCACGTGTATTCGACGTGTCTCTCGGTACACTACGGATCATTTTTGTGAACCGCGGCATGAAGTTCCTGGCACCTATTATTGGCTTCTTTGAGGTTTTTATCTGGCTTGTCGTCATCGGGCAGGTCATGCAAAATCTTACAAATATAACGAACTATATAGCTTATGCTGGTGGGTTTGCCATGGGAAATTTTGTAGGTATTTTTCTCGAACAAAAACTTGCAATGGGTATTGTCTTGCTTCGAATAATAACTATGAAAAAAGCAAGGGAACTTATTGCTCATTTTCGCGGACTGGGCTATCGCGTCACAAACATTCCTGCTACAGCTAATGACGGCAAAGTGGAGATCATTTTTCTTCCTGTAAAGAGAAAAGATATCCGAAACGTTATTGCTGCAATTAAAAAATACAATGAGAATGCTCTTTATACTTTTGAGGATGTGCGTGCACTAAGCGAATGGGCTATACCAAAAAAAGAAAGACGTCGAATGTTTCCAAAACTCAAAGCATACCCGCGTTTGTTCAGATTCAAAAGAAAAAGTAAGTAATGCACACGCAGAAATACAAAGCCCTCATCTTTGATCTTGGGAATGTCATCATTGATATTTCACCCAAAAATGCATGCGACTACTGGGCTGAAGTTTGTGGAATACAACCAGAAATTTTATATGTCGCCTTTCCCTTTGACGAAACTTATGCACAATTTGAAAGAGGAGAGATCATTCCAGAAATATTTAGAAAATATGTTTCAAAATGCTTGAACATAACACTTTCCCAGAAAGAGTTCGATGAAGGATGGAAGCAAATTCTCATTCAACCTCGCGGGAATATTGAAGTGCTTTTAAGAAATCTAAAAAAGTCGTATCGAATTGTCGCCCTATCCAATACCAATGAAATTCACGTGCCAATGTGGCAGGAAATGTGCACTCCAATCCTTCCATATTTTGAAAAGATATTCTCATCAAACGAGATTGGTTTCCGCAAACCAGAGCAGGACTCCTTCCAATGTGTTCTGGACTATTTACAGATTCATCCAAATGAAGCAGTATTTTTGGATGATAATTACGAGAATATTCTTGCTGCAGAAAAGATTGGAATGAAAGTAATTCACGTTGAAAGCTATGACCAAATGGTGAATGAGCTTGAAAGAATCGGAATTATGTGATTAGAATTAATTGGATATCACATACATTGGTACCGGTCAAACCGGTCTTGAACAAATACCCGCAAGCATCAAAAAAAGCATAAGAATCATTTCTGGAAAGGTACTCATCCATTGAAAGATCCATCATTTTTGCTGTTTGTAAGATCTCGTACGATGCGAATGCTCCTGCGGCATCGGTAGGTCCGTCATTTCCGTCCGTGCCGGCTGAAAGAAAATAAATCCCTTCGGAGCGTGTTCCGCTTTTTTTCATCTCATCAAGAAAAGCGAGTGCCATTTCCTGGTTTCTTCCACCCTTTCCTTCTCCACAAATCGTAACAGTCGTTTCACCACCACAAATGAAAAGAATTGGTTTATCAGCAGACTTATCTTGCTTGATCTCTAATGCTTTATGAAATAGTCTCCGTCCAGCCTCTCGCGCTTCTCCCTTCACCCAATCTGCATTTCTTTCTGCACCAAATCCAAGTGTTTGAGCCATGTTCTCTACGGCATCCAGGGCAATGGCATTGTTTCCGATCATAATGTTCTCAGTTTTATCAAAAACAAGCTTCTCGGTTTTTGGTGTATCTAGAATTTTCTCATCCACTCCCCATTGAACAATTCTCATAACTTTCTCAGGAATTTTCTGAGCCAGATCATATTTTTCGATTATCCAGAGCATATCATCAAAAGAGGAATCATCATACGTGGTCAATCCTGAGCCAATCACACCGATGCGGTCGAGCTCATCATCAGAGAGAATAAAATTGAGCGCTGTTGCAGGATACATCCATGCAGAGAGATACCCGCCCTTTATCATGGAAATGTGCTTGCGAACACAGTTTATTTCATCAATTGAAGCACCGCTCCGGATGAGTGCAGCATGAGTTGAAATAACATCTTCAAGCGTAAGAGCGACAGTAACTCCATCCACTTTATCGATGCGTGGCACTTCGATCAGAGAAGATGCACCACCTGAGATCAAAGAAATAAAAAGTGTCTTTTCCTTTGACCGATGCGTCCTGACCTGCAGAGCAATACCACATTCGACACTCCATTTATCCGGTAAAGGATGACCTGCTTCCAGAACATGGATTTTGCCAATGTGAGGATAACGTGTGGCTTTTGTAACAATCAGCCCACCGTCAATTCTATCACCTAAAATATCATATACACCTTCAGCCATTCGCTCGCTTGCTTTTCCTGCTCCAATAACCAGTATTTCATCAAAATTTTCAAGATTGAATAAGGTATAATCATTTTGTTTGCGGAGGATCAGAGTATCCTTTTCCAAGCTGAGATAATTTTGAATAAGGCAGTAAGGATCAACCGCCCGGATACCTTCATAAAAAAGGTCTTTCAGAATATCTAAGTAGTTATCCTGTTTCATAAAAACACACCATAGCGAGCCAATTCTTTGATCAATTGGTCCTGATCCTTGAACAATATCCCTTTTATGCCGCATTGCTGCGCAGTTTCAATATTTTCCTTCCTGTCATCGATGAACAAGCAGGAACTCGATGGAATATTCAAATCATTTAACAGTATCTTAAAATTATGGATTTCATACTTCAAATGACCGGTATCAAAAGAGTATTTTCTGTAGGAAAAATGGTTCAAGAAATCATGATATCCTTCAATATAATTTATCCATTCTTTTGCATGATCACTGAGAAGTATTAGTGAATATTTTTTTGAAAGTTCTGCGACAAGCTCATCCATCTCTCCAATTATATGATGAAAATTATTTCTGATAACCCGTTTCAGTTCATCAGGTGAGCAACTCCATTTTTCCTTTGTAATGATTTTCTTCAGATAATCATCCTCAATGATTTCATTCCTGCAGAGTGCTCGCAGATCCTCTCCTCCGAATTTTCTCAGCAAATTATCAGATTGATTCCCAATCAGTTTCCCGACTTCATTATCGATTCCAACCAACCCTCTAATAAGGACTTCTGAAAGATCAAAAATGATATGAGTGATAGTAATGGGCATTATAAGAAAAAGAGAGGAACTTTCATTCCTCTCTTAAAATGTATCTTTAGGAATTACACCTATTCAGTTTCTACTTCAGGTTCGACTTCTTTGGAAAGAACGCTGTAAATATAAGCTTTCACACCCATCGCAATTGCAATAATGACGATAATACCAATAAATGTAAAAAGTCCGCCAAGAAATCCCCATATCTTAGAAAAGATCGCGACAACAATTACAAAGATAATACCAACGATAAGCATAAGGATCAATTCGCCGAGGAAGATACTCCACTTCTTGCCATAGGTGATATCATTGCTTTTTCTCAGCGCACCGAGTGGTTTGATCCCTTTATCAAGGAAAAGATAGAGAGACTGTCCCCACGCAACCTGCAATACGATGCCGGGAATGATCAATAACATTGAGGCAAAATAAATTCCGATCCCCATGAAACCGTATAAGAGGAAAAATTCACCAAAATTCTTACGATATTTCGCATCAAAAATAACTGTTGGTGAAAAAGGTTCTCCCTTACTCATATGCACAACTAGTCCCACGAGACCGATCGTTGTTCCGATGTTGAGATAAGGTATCCAAATAGTTACGATCCAGAGGATAATTGCCCCAAGTAGATTGAGGATGTTTTTAAATCCATAGGATAAACCATTTGAGATAATGCTACCAATTGATAGTTGTTCGTCCATCGTTACTCCTTTGTGTAATATTTCAGCAATAATTGCCGGTGACGATTATATGGATAAAGTGAGTATGAAAAAATTATGTCAAGAATAAGTTAAATTTTATCTAGCTTACTCCATAAATTTTTCATAAACATAGCAATTCCGGATAGTTAAAAAAAGGAGAAAGAAATATGGATGAGGGACATTTTTGAAATATTCCAAAAACGTTGCAAAAGTGGGTGTCAGCAACGAGAGATTGGATTGTGTTTGAACCTAACTTCAAGCATTAATCCTTTCAACGATTTATTAAAATTGATATTCCTTTGAATTATAAACTTGATAAAAATATCCGCTTTCAGCATTCTTCGTCTATGACTGTACAAGAAATAGTTAAAGAGCTCAAACGAGCTTCCGATAAGGATTCCATCGAAGGCATGAAGCGTTTTGGTATCACACCGGAGTACACCTACGGAGTTAAAATTCCCATTTTAAGACAAATCGCTAAACAAACAGGACGAGATCACAAACTTGCACAGGCATTGTGCGTGACGTTGGCCGTCTTGGGATAACCGCTGGCAAAAGTGGGCGCGGTGGTATCTGGGGCCGCTGGCGTTGTCACATCCACTTTCTGTACGGCC
>MVCT01000039.1 GCA_002049945.1 Candidatus Cloacimonas sp. 4484_140 | reverse complement strand
TTCGTCTTCGCCGAACATTCAGAGGTTGAAGATGTGGAATGTTGAGTTACAATTATTCATTTAATTTCATCAGTTTCCACATAAAAAAGGGCATGTCATTCCCCCCGATTCATCGGGGATCGGGAATCCAGTATTTTCATATTCTCAGAACTCCATCCACAAGCTATTTAAGGTTCGGGAATCCAGTATTATTTTGAATGAAACACACAACTCCTCAACCAGCTGATGGTAAATTCAATATTTCTGGTTCATCAATTTAGGAGCGTTTCTTTACATAAAAAATACAATTATTTTGTTTGACTTTCATCAATGGAAATTTAGCTATTAGTATAGCATAGGATAGGGTCACTCTGATCGTTCTTAACTCAACGTCTTCAGCTGTTAAGTCAAGTCCGATCAGGTTGATGCTCTGCTAATTTCAAGTTTCGAGTTTCAAGTTTGGATAGGGTCACTAAACTTGACACATTCTTCTACCCAAAAAGTTATGTCATCAAAAATGAACCTGGAAAGGACTAAGAACATGAAGCGAAGAGTCATTATTATGGGCGCTGCCGGAAGAGATTTTCATGATTTTAATGTTATTTATCGTGATAACGTAAATTATGAAATTGTTGCATTTACCGCAACACAGATTCCGGATATTGACGGACGAAAATATCCTGCAGAATTAGCAGGAAAACTCTATCCTGAAGGCATCCCAATTCATGCTGAATCTGAACTGGTAAATCTAATTAAGGAACATAATATTGACATGGTAGTATTTGCCTACAGTGACGTAAATTACGAATATATTATGCATAAAGCTTCGATCGTGAATGCAGCAGGTGCTGATTTTGTGCTCCTGAGTGCAACCGAAACAATGATCAAAACAACAAAACCTTTGATAACAGTTTGTGCTGTGCGAACCGGTTGCGGAAAAAGCCAGACAACACGCGCAGTTGTGCGTTTCCTGAAGAAAAAAGGTTTGAAAGTTGCTTCGATCCGTCATCCTATGCCGTATGGAGACCTGGTAAAGCAGAAAGTACAGCGTTTTGCAGAGCTCGAAGATCTGAAAAAGCATGAATGCACGATTGAAGAAATGGAAGAATACGAACCGCATATCGAGATGGGAAGCATTATTTATGCCGGTGTCGATTATGGGGCAATTCTTGCGGAAGCAGAAAAAGAAGCCGATGTCATTGTCTGGGATGGCGGAAATAACGATACTTCGTTTTATAAATCTGATAATATGTTGAATATTGTTGTCGCCGATCCTCATCGTCCCGGTCATGAATTGTATTATTATCCGGGCGAAACAAATCTTCGACTGGCAGATGCTGTTGTGATCAATAAGATCGATTCTGCAAATCCTGAAGATGTGCTCGAAGTTCGTGATAATATCCGTTCTGTGAATAGAAAAGCGATCATCATTGATGCTGCATCACCGATTTTTGTTGATAATGCAGACATTATCGAAGGAGCTCGCGTACTCGTGGTCGAAGATGGTCCTACCTTAACTCATGGAGGGATGAAATACGGCGCAGGCGTTGTTGCAGCAGAACGTTGCGGTGCGGCAGAGCTGGTCGATCCACGTCCCTGGGCTGTTGGTACAATTGATGATACTTATAAAAAATACCCTGAGGTCGGAATTCTTCTTCCTGCCATGGGATATGGCGAAGAACAGATAAAAGATCTCGAGAAAACAATAAATGCTGTTGATTGTGATGTGGTCGTAATTGGAACTCCTATTGATTTGCGAAGAATAATAAAAATTAATAAACCTGCAGTTAGAGTATCTTATGAATTGCAGGAAATTGGACAACCAACACTTACAGAAGTGCTTGAAAAATTTATAAAATAGTCATATTTAGGAGGACGAGTGGCTTTGGAAAAAGATGCGAAACGTACAATAATCGAAGAGTTTGGTTTACATGAATCTGATACAGGATCACCTGAAGTACAGATTGCACTCCTCACTCAGCGTATAGTGAGTATCACAGAACATCTGAAAGTACATAAAAAAGATCATCATACCCGACGCGGGCTTTTAATGCTTGTCGGGCAGAGACGAAGACTTTTGGATTATATCAAAAATAAAGACATTACTCGCTACAGAAAGTTAATTAAAACTCTTAAGATCAGAAAGTAAGAGTAGATTGAACATGGTAATTTTAATACTTTTGTTCAGACAGGAGCTACATGGATAGTAACATAATTAGAATGGAAACAGAATTTGCCGGCAGAACGCTGACGCTTGAAACTGGCAGAATGGCGAAACAAGCGGGTGGTTCAGTGCTTGTGCAATACGGAGGTACGGTTGTTCTTGTTACTGCCACAGCTTCCAAAACAAGAAGAGAGGGAATTGATTACTTTCCCCTCATGGTCGATTTTGTTGAAAAAATGTATGCTGCAGGTAAAATTCCCGGTGGTTTTTTCAAACGCGAGGCAAGACCCTCAACTACCGCAACTCTTGCAGCAAGATTAATTGATAGATCACTGCGACCTCTCTTCCCGGATGGTTTCAGAAATGATGTGCACGTAGTTATTACAGTGCTTTCATACGATAAAAAAAATTCTCCCGAAATGTTAGGAATGATCGGCGCTTCTGCTGCATTAAGCATTTCAGATATCCCATTTCATGGACCTATTGCAGGCGTAAATGTTGGATTTATTGATAATGAATTTGTAATCAATCCCACAGTTGAACAGTTTGAGACATCTCGATTGGATCTCGCAGTTGCAGGGAAAGATAATGCGATCATGATGGTCGAAGCAGGTGCTCAGGAAATTAGTGAAGAGCAAATGCTTGAAGCGCTCAACAAAGCTCATGATAGTATCCGGGAATTGATCATTTTTGAAAAAGAATTCATTGCAAAAACTGCCAAACCCAAAGGTGAGTTTGAGATTGATATTGTTGATGAAAATCTTGTTCAGGAAGTAGAAAATGCAGCTACCAAGAAAGTACAGAAAGCTTTGAGTATTCCTGATAAATTGGAGCGAAATACACTTCTTGATAATATTAAAGATGAAATTATTGGATCTTTTGAGGAAAAACTCTCCGTAGAGGAGCTTGAAGAGAAAAAAGGGCAGATCAAAGAAGCTTTTGACGGCACCTTAAAAAAACTGTTGAGAAAAAAGATCATCGAAACCAATACACGAGTTGACGGCAGAGGTATGGACGACGTACGAGATATCACTTGTGAAATCGATGTTTTACCTTTCACTCATGGCTCTGCGCTCTTCACACGCGGTGAAACTCAGTCACTTGGAGTGGTAACTCTCGGTACAAGTTCTGATGAAAAAGTGATCGATGAACTCGGTGAAGAGTATAAAAAGAAATTCTATCTTCACTATAATTTTCCACCTTTCAGTGTCGGAGAAGCCGGCTTCATGAGAGGACCCGGCAGAAGGGAGCTCGGGCATGGAAATCTTGCTGAACGATCATTATTCCCGGTCATTCCTGTGGATGAAGAAAAATTTCCATACACAATCAGAATTGTTTCGGAAATTCTTGAGTCAAACGGATCTTCGTCAATGGCAACCGTTTGCAGCGGAACGTTATCATTAATGGCTGCGGGTGTTCCAATATCAGGACCTGTAGCTGGTGTGGCAAATGGACTCATTCTTGAAGGTGACAAATTTATCGTGCTCACAGATATAATGGGTATGGAAGATCATTACGGCGATATGGATTTCAAGGTTGCAGGTACAGATAAAGGTATTACTGCTTTGCAGATGGATATAAAAGTGGAAGGAATTACTCACGAGATCATGTCCGCTGCTCTGGAAAAGGCACACAAAGCTCGTTTCTTTATTCTTGATAAAATAAAGGAAACTATACCGGAACCACGTCCGGAACTTTCACCGATAGCACCTCGTATTGAGGTTATGAAGGTGAAAACGGACAGAATTGGTGATATTATCGGACCTCAGGGCAAGATGATCAAATCCATTATTGAAGAAACAGGTGTGGCTATTGATATCGATGATGACGGCACGGTTCGAATTGCTTCTCCAGATAGAGACTCGATTCAAAAAGCAAGAGAGAAAATTGCAAGCATCGTGGAAGAACCGGAAATCGGGAAAATATATAACGGTGTTGTTAAAGGCGTACGTGATTTTGGTTGTTTTGTTGAATTTCTTCCTCGTAAAGAGGGTCTTGTTCATGTCTCTAATCTGGAAAATAAGCGAACTGAAAACGTCGCTGATGTAGTAAGATTTGGCGATAAAGTAAAAGTAAAAGTCATTGGTATCGATCGTGATGGTAAGGTCCAGTTGAGCATGAAGGACGTTGAAGGTGCTATTGTTGAACATAAAGATCGACCAAGACGTCATAGTCATAGTCCGAATAAAAAGAATTATTAGTCGCTAAAAAATTGAAACCTGCACAGGTTATCATGAGAGTTAAGATTCACGCACCCACCTTCATTTCATTACAGCGTGACAGGAAAGACGCAGAGAGAAAGAACGCAGAGACGCAAAGGTAAAATGAAGATTAATTTTTATACTCTTCTTTTTAATTCATGTATTTTCGCCTGCCCCGTTGAATTTGTTTTTTTATTCAACTGGGGTGTTAATTCGCCTGTCACGGCGAAGCGCAGCGAAGACGGATGGTTAAAATTTTAGTAGTAGGTTAAAGTGAAAATTGCCTTAGTTGTAGGGGCTCGTCCTAATTTTATGAAGGTGGGTCCCGTATATTTTGAACTTAAGAAGCATTCCCGATACTCGCCTTTACTTATTCATACCGGGCAGCACTACGACAAGAATCTTTCAGAAATATTTTTCGAACAACTTGGATTCCCCAAACCAGATATATATCTCGGTGTGGGTTCAGGAACTCATGGCGTTCAAACTGCAAAAATAATGATTGCTTTTGAACAATTCCTTTTGCAGGAGAAACCGGATCTTGTACTTGTGGCAGGAGATGTGAATTCAACAATTGCCTGTGCCATTGATGCGGTCAAACTTCATATTCCGGTTGCACATCTCGAAGCTGGTCTGCGTTCTTATGACAGACGAATGCCCGAAGAGATCAATCGGATCGAAACAGACTGCATTTCCAGTATGCTTCTCACACCTTCACAGGATGCTGATGAGAATCTCATTCGTGAAGGGATCTCAAAAGATAAGATTTTTCTCGTTGGCAATGCAATGATCGACTCTCTTATTCAATTTGAAAAGAAAGCTGAGTATTCTAAAACAATGGAAGATCTTGGGCTAACAAAACATTCTTATGCTTTGGTCACTCTGCATAGACCGAGCAATGTTGATGACAAAGAAAATCTTGAAATAATACTTGATGCTTTTGCTGAAATTGCTGATAAGCTTCCCCTCATTTTTCCCATGCATCCACGAACGAGGAAGCAACTCTCGATTTTCGGTTTGGAAGAAAAGGTCAATTCAATAACAAATCTGAAACTTATTGAACCAATTGGTTATCTGGATTTTATTAAACTTGAGAAGTATGCAAAGCTTGTACTTACGGACTCCGGCGGCATTCAGGAAGAAACAACAGTTTTCAAAGTTCCGTGCCTGACCTTGCGGGCAAATACCGAGCGTCCAATTACTATTGAACTTGGTACAAATCAATTAGTTGAGCTGAATAAATATTCTATCTTTCAGAAAGTAAATGAGATACTGGAAGGGAAATGCAAAACAGGAAGCATTCCTCCCTTATGGGATGGTCATACTGCGGAGCGTATCGTGCAGGTGATGGATAATTTTAATTATTCTTTTTCATAAAAAAGGCGGACACTATGAAAGTTTTGGTCACAGGAGGAGCAGGTTACATTGGAAGCCATACCTGCGTGGAACTTCTTGAAGCAGGGCATGAGATCGTTGTCATAGACAATCTCTCGAACAGCAAACCGGAAGCCCTTGAGAGGGTCAAAGAGATTACAGATAAGGACTTAATATTTTATAAAGTCGATATTCTTGATAAAGAGGGATTGAGAGAAGTTTTTTCTAAACATAGCTTCGATGCAGTCATTCACTTTGCAGGACTTAAGGCAGTAGGGGAGTCCGTTGAAAAACCTTTGCTTTACTATCACAATAATGTAAGCGGCTCAATAAATTTATTTGAGATCATGAAGGAATACAATGTGAAGAATATTGTGTTCAGCTCGTCTGCTACAGTGTATGGAGACCCGCATACAGTGCCTATAAAAGAAGACTTTCCACTTTATCCGGCAAATCCATATGGACAGACTAAACTTGATATTGAACAGATTTTAAAAGATCTATATGCTTCTGATAATTCATGGAATGTAGTTCTGCTTCGCTATTTCAATCCTGTTGGCGCTCATTCAAGTGGAAAAATTGGTGAAGATCCAAATGGAATTCCGAATAATCTATTTCCTTTTATTTCGCAAGTTGCAGTTGGGAAATTGAGAGAATTGTCGGTTTTTGGTGATGATTATCCTACAGATGATGGTACAGGTGTTCGTGATTACATACATGTCGTTGATCTTGCCAAAGGGCATATTAAAGCACTTAAAAAGATCACTCAAAAGGCAGGTTTGACGATATATAATCTGGGAACAGGCAGAGGGTACAGTGTATTAGAAATTGTACATGCTTTTGAAAATGCTTCTGATAAAAAGATCCCATACAAAATTATTGAACGCCGTTCCGGTGATATAGCAGTATGTTTTGCTGATCCCGCTCGTGCAAAAAAGGAGCTGGGATGGAGTGCCGAAAAAGGCATTCTGGATATGTGTGTTGATGCGTGGAGATGGCAATCCCAAAATCCAAATGGATATTAAATTTTTTACGAGGAGATAAAATATGAAAATTACTGTTGTTGGTTCTGGTTATGTCGGGTTGGTGAGTGGTGCATGCCTTTCTGATGTAGGGCATATTGTAACCTGTGTTGATAATAATAAAAACAAGATAGATATGCTCAATCGTGGTGAGATGCCCATTTTTGAAAAGGGTTTGAAAGAGCTTGTTGAAAACAATGTCGAGGACGGTAGATTATTCTTCACAACTGATATCAAAAAAGCAACAGAAGATGCTCAGGTTATTTTCATTGCTGTGGGAACTCCACCGGATGAGGATGGTTCTGCGGACCTTCAATATGTCCTTGCTGTGGCTAAAGATATTGGCAAATATATGAATGGCTACAAAGTTGTGGTTGACAAGTCAACTGTTCCCGTTGGAACTGCTGATCATGTAAAATCAACTATTTCCGAAGTGTTAAAAGAGCGAAAAGCAAACTACGATTTCGATGTAGTCTCTAATCCCGAATTCCTTAAAGAAGGTGTTGCAATCGATGATTTTATGAAACCGGATAGAGTTGTCATCGGTGCAGAAAGCGACAGGGCAAAGAAACTTATGCATGAGGTTTATTCAGCTTTTACATTTCAGCATGACAGAATTATTTTTATGGGAATACGATCGGCAGAAATGACCAAGTACGCTGCAAATGCAATGCTTGCAACAAAAATATCTTTTATGAACGAAATTTCAAGACTCTGTGAAGAAGTCGATGCAGATGTTGAAGATGTGCGAACTGGAATTGGTTCGGACCATAGGATTGGTTACAGTTTTATATATCCCGGAATCGGTTATGGCGGTTCATGCTTTCCAAAAGACGTGAAGGCACTTATTAAAATTGCTCATAAGCATAACTCGACTGCTAAAATTCTCGAATCTGTAGAAGAAGTAAATGAAGAACAGAAATTAGTTATGGTAACAAAAATCAAGAATCATTTCGGAGAAGATCTCAATGGCAAGTTGTTTACACTTTGGGGACTTTCCTTCAAGCCAATGACGGACGATATGAGAGAAGCACCATCTCAAGTAATAATTCACGAGCTTATTCAGAGGGGTGCAAAGATACAAGCATACGATCCTGAAGCAATGAAAGAAGCAAAAAGGATCTTTGTGGACAATCCCAATATAACATATTTCGATGATCAATACTCTGCTCTGAAAGATGCAAATGCACTCATTCTCATCACAGAATGGAGACAATTCCGCATGCCCGATTTTGAAAAAATGAATTCATTGCTCAAAGAAAAAGTAATTTTTGACGGAAGAAATCAGTATGAACCCGATCAAATGAAAGAATTGGGATATATTTGCGGTTCTTCAAGGGAACAACCCTCTGTCGGATTAAAAGCTCTTGGAATAAAAGCAATTGTCGCTAAATCTTTTTCAAGAATTTTTTATCGCAGTGCGACAAATCAGGGGCTTTTACTGATCGAGAGTCCGGAAGCAGTTGAATGTTATTCTAATGGAGACAAGGTTGAGGTCGATGAAAAGAAGGGATTGATAAAAGTAGGCGACAAAGAAATTTTCTTTCCTCCTCTTCCTGAGCAGATGCAGGATATTATTAATGAAGGCGGACTTTTATTGCATATAAAAAATAAATTAGTTGACGAATAATAAAAAATAGAGTCAAAATCGCAACAAAATAAATATCAGGGGGTACAATGGAAGTTAAACAACTTATTAAAGAGATTAAGGAAAATCTCGAAAAATCTGCAAACACCAAATCCATATTCGGCGACGTCATGAAAGTCGATGATATCTCGATCATTCCTGTCGGCTCTTTCACGATGAAGGGCGGCGGAGGTGGTGGCTTCGGTTCTATGGGTTCCAAAACTGAAACAGAATCAGAAGAGGAAAGCAAGAGCGATGAAGCTGGTGCAAAAACTGGAAAAGGCGGTGGTCTTGGCTTAACAGTTGATGTCAAACCTGTTGGCTATATCAAGGTCAAAGACGGTATTGCAGAATATGTTGAGATAATCGACAAAACAAGAGTGATCCTTAATACTCTAAAAGTTTTCATCTTTATGATCGTTGTCTCCGGCATAAAGAGTCTCTTCAGAAGAAAAAAGAAATAATCGGAGACAGAAATGAACCACAAATCTGCATGGATACTCAGTTTGGGTCTGATCGTTGCAGCACTTGTTTTCGGAATATTCTTTTATGGAGCACGGCAGACTGATCAGACGATCAGAGTAGTGGGATATTCAACCCAGGATTTTGAAGCTAACATTGTAAAGTGGAGTTTTACTTTTTCTGAGACTGTTCCAACCGGTAACATCACAAATGGATATAAGAATATGAACGACAAGCTTCAGACACTCAAAAAGATATGGAACGATCTTGCAATCTCATACGAGGATTTCAATATACAACCCATTACTGTTCGGAAGATGTACGGACAATATGGCAAGATCGAAGGCGACATTCTCGAGCAGAATATTTTTATCATCTCAAATGAACTCGATGCTATAGAAAATCTCGCAATAAATCCTGTAGATTTCACAAAAGAGGGGCTTGCATTTGAATATTCCAATATGCAGTATTTCTCTACCGATCTGCCGGAAATCAAAATGAAGTTACTGGGCGCAGCCACAGAAAATGCCATTGAAAGAGCAAACGAAATCGCTAAGTCAACAGGAAGCAAAGTAAAAGAAATAACCTCAGCACGCACAGGTGTATTTCAGATCACCGAACCCTACTCGACAGAGGTTTCCGATTATGGAATGTATCAAACATCAACAAGGAAAAAATCAATACGAGTAACGGTCACCTGTACGTTCACTATCAAGTAGTCCTTTGGAGGACAGATGAGCTTACGTGAAGAAGTTTTTGCCTGGTTTGATGCACATCCTGAGGAACTGAAAAAAGAAGGATACGGATCAAATGCAGCATTAAGGGATGCCTTTCCAGATGAAGACAGAAAAACTCTTTCAAAATATAAAATTCAATATACGAGAGAAATGAAAGAAGAAAATCTGTCTGAAAAACCTGTGGAAAAAGTAAAAAAGGAAGTCAAAGAAGAAATCTCTCAAGATGATCTAAAGATGGGTGATCCCGAATTTGATGAAATGATTAATAAAATTAAGGAATGTCCCGCAATCGGGTTCATAAAAAAGCATCATTTCTTTTTTATTGCAGGTTTCATTTTCATAGTCATATTCCTAATTTTCAATCCGTTTAAAAAGGATTAATAAAAACTTTTACCGTTATTGTTGAATAAGGTAGTTTTTAGCAGATTTGGTTTTTAATGTTACTATGAAGACGCAACAATAAGACACAGTTATCCTAACGCTATAATCTATCTATATTGACAATAATTCAAGTTAAATAAAATTAGGGTTAGTATTAATATTCTTCAATATAAAAAAATAGTATAATGAAAAGAATTTATTTCGGTCTGATTGTTTTGGGCATCATAATTCTCAGGTTTGGAGAACTCCATGCTGGTAATCTGAAAGTACATTTCATCGATGTGAAACAGGGTGATGCAATACTGATACAATATGAAGGAGAGAACTACCTCATCGATTCAGGGAAAAATCTCAGCTCGAACAAACTCATTAATTATGTAGATTCTGTTGGCGTCACCACGCTGAATGCATGCCTGATCACTCATCCGGATTTTGACCACTATGGCGAATTTGAAGATCTGATTGAGAGCGGTTTATTCAATATAGAGAAATTTATTAGAAATAAAAATATATCTACAAACGTTTCATACATAAGACTTACAAATTTATTGCAAACCGAAAACATCCTGGTTGACTCCGTTGATCATGAAAACGATCTGAATTGGAGCATGACTACTGATATTCTTTCGCCAAATTATGATAATGGTTTTTCTGGAATGAATAATAACTCAATTGTGATTAAAATGAGTCTAGGTGAGATAGATTTCCTGTTAACCGGTGATAGTGTTGAAGATAATAATCAATACCTTCTCGATACATATGATCTTGACGCAGAAGTCCTGAAAGTATCTCACCACGGGGGTCTTAATGGCACAAGTGAAACATTTGCTGCAGAGGTAAGTCCTATAGTATCCGTGATAAGTTCAGGCAATAATTCCTACGGGCATCCTTCTCAAACTGTGATAGGATTGTTACAAGATGTAGGATCACTTATATACTCAACTGCTGATGATTGGAATACTTGGTGGATCAATGGTGGAAATGGCTCTGATGATATAAGTTTGGATGATGATATACTTGTTGAAACTGATGGTGAAAATATTTGGGTAAATGATGAACTTGTTTGGTCATCCTTTGCAATTGATGAAGAATATGCAGGTAATGCTTTCTTGAATGTATCACCTAATCCGTTTAAAAACTCAGTTGCAATACAATATTCCGTAAAGCAAAGCGGCAATGTGAAAATTGATATGTACGATCTTCGGGGAAGATTAGTTAAACGGCTTCTCAATGAGCATAAAAACACCGGCAGCCATGAAGTGGAATGGAGTGCTGAGGGAATGAGATCGGGGATTTATTTTTGTAGGTTTGTACATGGGAATAAAGAGGAAGTGAGGAAAATAGTACTCATCAAGTGATGCGTGAGGATATAATTGCGAATAGATAGGAGGGGAATCCGGATCGTTATAAACCCTATCAAATTATAGTTCAAAATTCGGTGATAAAAA
>MVCT01000038.1 GCA_002049945.1 Candidatus Cloacimonas sp. 4484_140 | reverse complement strand
ATCGGGTTTGATATTGTTGTACGTATTTTGAAGAATAGCTTTGATATCCATGATAGATTTTTTGGCAACACTCCGAGACTTTGCAAAGGTGATCCTGCGGATTTTATTGTGCTCGATTATTGTCCATATACACCAATTGATAAAGACAATTTCCTTGGTCATTTTATTTAAATTTTTACAAAATGAAAAACGATAAATTCAACGTGATCGGTCGGAAGTTACCTCGTACAGATGCATACGAGAAGGTTACTGGTAAAGCTCAATATGCAGCAGATATTATTTTTCCCAATATGTGTTTTACTGCTCAAAAAAGAGTTCCCATCCCTCATGGAATAATCAAAAAGATAGATATTTCGGAAGCTGAAAAAGTTTCGGGTATTGATGAGATAATCACTTCCAAAGACATACCGGGAACAAACATGACGGGCGTTGTTAATAATGATCAACCAGTATTTGCGTATGATAAAATTTATTGCCCTGCGGATGTTGTAGCGCTGGTGGTAGGAGAAGATAGGGAAGCTATCAGGAAAGCGCTCACACTAATCAAGATCGAGGTTGATGAGCTTCCGGTTTTATCAGATTATACACATGCTTTGGATAATGATACGCTGCTTATTCATCCTGAAAATAAATCGAATCTCATCAATTATTATCCCTTAAGAAAGGGCAATATTGATAAGGGTTTTCAGGAATCCGATATTATCATCGAGAGAACATACACCACACCTGCTATCGAGCATGCTTACATAGAGCCGGAATGCATTACTGCAGTGCCTGATTTCAGGAAAGATGTTTATAAAATTTATGGTTCGGTACAAAATCCATTTACTTGCAGGAGAATTGTCGCCCAAGTAATGAAGGTGCCTCTTGCGAATATTTATATTATACAAAACGAGCTTGGCGGTTCATTTGGCGGTAAGGATGATACAATGGATATACTTGCTGCACGTGCATGTGTTGCATGTAAAAAAGTTGGCAAACCTGTTCGGATACATCTTTCGCGTGAAGAATCCATAGTTGAAAGCTATAAACGTCATCCTTACACTATGAACTATAAAGTTGGGGTTTCAAGTAAAGGCATCCTGAAAGCAATGAAGATAGATATTCTTGCAGATGGTGGTGCCTATGCCTCGATGAGCCCTTTTGTGACGTGGCGTTCGGTTGTACAGGCAACAGGTCCTTACGAGGTGAAGAATGTCCATACCGATATCCGTGCTGTATATACTAACAATCCATACACAGGCGCAATGAGGGGTTTTGGTTCTCCGCAGATCATTTTTGCACAGGAATCTCTGATGGATGAGTTGGCGGAAAAGTTACATATGTCGCCGATTGAAATTCGCAGGATTAACGGATATAAACAAAATTCTGAAACTGCAAGCGGACAAATCTTATCAAACCATATTGTAAGCTTAAATCAGGTTATTGATAAAGCAACGAAAGAATCGGATTTTGAGAAAAAGTATGAGACGTACAAAGCCAGATATCCGGTTGAAGAAAGTTCCCATTCTGTAAATCTAATATTGAACGACAATCAGTTTTCGACTGGTTTAAATATTAAAGAGGGAATCGGGCTTGCGTGTAGTTTCCGCGGGTGTTCCCTTGGTGCGGAAGGCGTTGATGCAACTGGAGCTCTTATAAGTATTCAGAAAGATGGAAGTGTATATCTTATATCAGGATTAGCTGAGAATGGTCAGGGCTTACGCATGACCTTTTCCATGATCGCTGCAGAAATTCTGGGCATTTCTCCTGATGATATCTACTATCTTGAACAGGATACGAGCAGGGTAGCTGATGGTGGTCCAACTGTCGCCTCACGATCAACCTTAGTGGGTGGAGAGGCAGTAAAAAATGCGGCTAAAATTGTTAAAAGAAGAATTGAAAAAATGCTGATAGATGAATGGGATCTCAGTGAAAGGGCGACACTCAAGTTTGCTGATCATTATATTGTACATGAAGGATCTGGAAAGAAAATTGCCGTTTCTGAAGCATGCAATAAAGCTTATCTAAATGGCGTGAATCTTAGTGCCTATGGATGGTTCAAGGCACCTGAAGTTGACTGGGATGAAGAGATCGGTCAAGGACCTGCCTATTTTACTTATGTATATGGCTGCCAGATTGCAGAAGTGGAGGTGAACGCCGCATCCGGTAAAATATTTGTAAAAAGAGTTACAGCAGTGCATGATGCAGGACAAATAATCAACAGAATGGGTGCTCTTGGACAAATATATGGAGGTGTTTATCAGGGTGCTGGCTACGGAATCATGGAAGAAGTAATAGTTAAAAATACAGAAATACAAAATGTTAATTTCGATGAATATCTTATCCCGACCAGCGTTGATGTTGGAGAGATAAAGGCATTCTTTATAGAAAATCCCGACACATTTGGACCATTCGGAGCAAAAAGTCTTGGTGAGCCCACACTTGAAATTACTGCTGCTGCGATAAACAATGCTGTCTCTAATGCGCTTGGCAAAAGATTCTATCATCTTCCACTTGATCTTGAGCAGATCAAAACAGGAAAATCATTACATCACATAAAAAAATGAAGAAACAATATTCTTTTCACAGATTTACCAAATTAAAACCAGTTCTTGAATTTATGAACAAAAACAGCACGCAAAGCAGAGTCATTGCTGGCGGAACCGATGTGCTTGTGGATATCCGTAAAGGGGACAGCAAATTCGATGCAGTAAAGCATATAGTCGATATTCATGAAATTAAGGAACTCAGAAATATCGGGGTGAAAGATAATATTTGCAGGATCGGAGCGTGTTGCACTTTTACAGAAATAAGTAACAATGAATTTGTGAGATCAAATTTCCCTGTGCTCAAGATGGCTGTTGAAAAGATCGGTTCACCTCAAATACGAAATATTTCAACTATTGGCGGGAACATCTGTAATCTTGCTGCGTGTGCGGACAGCATTGCACCGCTTCTTGTGTATGATGCAAAGGTCAGAATTTTATCAGATAATAATGAAAGAATCGTGCCTTTGGAAAATATTCTTATCAAACCATACAAAACAGAAATTCATCCCGATGAAATTTTAACTGAAATTCTTCTTCCGTTACCTGATAAAAATTGGAAATATTGCTTTCAAAAACTCGGACGAAGATCAGGAGTTTCAATAAGCAGATTGAGTTATGCTATTTTACTTAAGAGCAAGAATAATAAAATCGAGGATATTCGATTTGCTTTGGGCGCGTTATTTCCGATTCCAAAAAGATTGAAAGTTCTTGAGCATGAACTATTTCAGCAGACAATATCCCCAGATTTGTGGAAAGGTGTGAGCAGAAAGGTCGCTCAAAAAATCCTTGATGAAACCGGAGTCCGCTGGTCCACTTTCTACAAAATTCCCGCCCTGCAGCAGCTCTTGTTTTCAAGTTTAATGAATTTGACTTAATAAGTAAATTTATACATTGTAAATAATTAAATAATCAGGAGAAAAGATGAAAAGTACGAAAACTATCATACGAAAATTTGGTTTTGCCCTATTTATTGCTGGATTGCTCGTTGCGTTCGGCTGCTCAGCTAAAAAGAGCTCTTTGATCGAGATGACCGGTGATAATTTTAATGATCTTATTATGAATGAGCTTCTTGTCGCAGCATTTATTCCGGCAAATTGTGATAACTGTAATGATGTGCTCGCAGCCCTTGAAGAAATTCAGAATGAAATGCAGGATGTTGTTATTGTTATGATGGACGTTAAAAAAAATGAACAATTTCTCAACCAAATACAATTTCATATAAAAGACGGATCCCCAACAGTCGTGATGTTCAGTGACGGTGATATTCAGGATTATTTCATAGGGGTGGAGAGTAAAGACACGATAATTGAAAAAATAAATAAAACTAAAGCTACCTTGCATGTATGGGAAGATGTGGAAGCCGGAATAGTATCTTTTATGGATGTATTTGATTTTACTCTGAAAGATCTAAACGGCAATATTCTCACATTAAGTGAAGTCGGGGGACTTATCATACTTGACTTCTGGGCGACCTGGTGCCCTCCCTGTAAAGTAGAGATCCCATATCTTGTAGAATTTTATAACAATTATAAAAATAGGGGATTGACTGTTATCGGGGTTAGTGCCGAAGATACTGAAACATTAATTAATTTTAAAAATGATCTTGCTGCCACTGGAACGGATATGAACTATATATTGCTTACAGATAGTGAAAGAGAAGTCTCAAAAATGTTCGGTATAAAAAGCATTCCCACGACTTTTTTCATTTCTCCTGAGGGAAAAATGCTCAAAAAAGAAATAGGATTTACTGAGGAATTTGTTCCGGAATTTCAAAAACTTATCAATGATAATTTGCCGAAGTAAACATTAATAGAAGCAAAAATTGATTAATAATTATGAACCACACGTCTTCGCTACGCTACGCCGATGCAGGCGAAAGGCACGAAAAAACACGAAAAAATAATTTAACAAAAAAACTTAAGCCATTCAGCGAGAAATGTTAAAGAGTATTGAAAATGGATTAAGAAATTTTGGGAGTAGTATCTCAAGAATATTTTTCTCAAATTTTATAAAGAAAAGATTTTGTAAAGGCACATTGGATTTCTGGATTTAAATTGAAACTAAAACAAAGATTTATAAAACCGGTAGGTTACAATGGCTTTACTGACCAATAAAGAGCGAAACGAACTTTTTCCGATTTTTAAAACTTGTACTTATTTAAATACAGCTTCCACTGGTGTTGTGCCTGAAACTGCGATTGCCGAGCAGGATCGCTTCATGAATTTTTATCGTGGAGAAACAATACAATCCCAACCCGAAACTTTTGAAGTGATCGAGCAGATCAGAGAAAAATTGGGCATAATTTTGGGTGCTCCCGCCGAGGACATCGCGCTTATCAACAACACATCTTACGGTATCAATATGGCTGCATGGGGTATTGACTTTCATAAATGTGATAAAATACTGCTCCCTGCCAAAGAATTCCCTGCAAATTTTTATCCATGGAAAGTCCATGAATCCCGCGGTGCTGAAATTGTTATAAATGATACATCTGATGAAATATTCTTCGATCGGTATGATGCAAAGGTGATCGCTCCTTCCTGGGTGCGTTTTTATGATGGATTCCGATTTGACCTGAAACAATGTGCAGAGATAGCGAAAAAGAATAGATCTCTGCTATGTGTTGATGGAATACAGGGAGCAGGTGTACTCTATCCTGAACTTGAAAAATCAGGTGTTGATACATTCTCCACAGGTGGACAGAAATGGCTTCTTTCACCTTATGGCACGGGTGCACTCTATGTAAGAAAGGATGCTCCGATCCGATCTCTCTTTCAGGGATGGCTGCAGAGATTTCTTGAGACAAAGGATTTTTCAGATGTTGGCAAATATGATATTTCAGAGCCGAATAATGCGACTCGATTCGAGATCGGCAGCTTGACCTACCAGGCGCTTTTTGCTATGAATAAATCTCTGGAACTTATTAATGAGCTGGGTATTCAAAATATCGAGAAACACGCCCTTAAACTTGCCAATTATTTTGCAGATGAATGTAAAAACTTGGATTTTGAAGTTGTAAGCCCTGGCGGCAAGAGAAGGTCCGCAATCGTCTCAATTAATTTTAGGGATAGCAAAAAAGTTTATGAAGTATTAATTAGTAAAAAAGTACTTTGTTCTCTGCGGGAAGGAAATATTCGTTTCTCGTTCCATCTTTACAATAATGAAGAAGATGTGGAAAAAACCTTGCATTATATTCTGGAAGCCACAAGTTCATGAGAAAAATATATCAGGAGGAACAATGAAGGTTGTTGCCTTTAATGGAAGTCCTCAAGATAGGACAATATAAGTATGAAAAAGTCATTTAAAACCACAGAGGGCACAGAGAAACCTAATGGAATAACAAAAAAAAGATTCCATAGCTTCTTAAAAAAATTGGTGCAGAATAGAAAGGATTACAAATGAAAAATTCTAAAGAATTCAAGGAAATTGATTTCGACAGACCTTCATTTCTGTTCAAGCTCAGTGATTCATTGGTGTATATGCTGGGAGGTGCAGGTTTCTACAATAAATATATTGAGTCAATTTCGCTATTAGGTTCTGAAAATATACTCGATTTTGGAAGCGGTGGCGGCATAGCATCTAAAATATTGATCAAAAGAATTCCTGACGGGCATCTCACGTGCCTTGAACCCTCAACATGCTGGATTAAAAGATTAAGAAAGAGATTGGGAACATTCAAGAATGTAACATTTCTTAATACTTATATAGATAATGCCAATATCCATGATAATACATTCGATGTAATTCTTATACATCACGTACTGCATGATATTCACCCTGAAAAACGCCACAAAGTTGTGAAACAGCTCTCCCGAATTCTCAGACCTGATGGTCGAATCTATGTAAGAGAGCCAATCAAAAAATCTCATGGAATGCCTTATGAGGAGATCAGACAATTATTCAAGGATGTTGACAAAAAAGAAATAGATTTTTCCATAAAGACGAATAAAGAATATACAGGAATATATTCATAATAAAAATACAAGGATGTAATGATGAAAAAAACGTATGTAATTATGACGGCGATTGTACTTATTTCCCTGGCATTCTCGTTTTGTTCAAAATCAAGTAGCGGACCTACACCCGATTTCAAATATCTTGGAAACTGGTTGGGACAGACTCAATATGCCGATACTATTGCGGTGACTATTAGCAATGTAAGCAATAAAGAGAAAATCACTACGATCAAATTGTATTATCCAAATATTGATGGCACACCGGGATATCAAGAGATAGAATATACTGATTCGGATGGAATCGCTGAAATTATCAATGATGCTTATAACTTTACGAAACTGGGTGCTGAACCCGGATCACAGGTAAATATTCAGGGAATTTTCCAAAGTACTACACAGCTTGCCGGAACATTTATGGCTTATACCGCAACTGATACGGTACAAGGAACCTATACAGCCACAAAGCAATAAATGAAAATGCCCAAAGAGAAAAAATCAGATGTGAATCAGGTAACTGATAAACATCATCGCTGGCTAACCCTTAACAGGATCGAAGCATTAACAGACGGCATCTTTGCTATTGTCATGACCCTATTGGTATTGTCTATCGATCTGCCGCAAAAAGTTGAATTGCTTAATCAATCACAAATCAAAGTTTTCCTGCAATCTCAAGGGCATGTGCTCTATATTTACATGTTGAGTTTTATGATCCTGGCAAAATTCTGGACTGCTCATCACTCGCAGTTTTCACATCTGAGAGCAACGAATCCGACACATCTTTGGTTAAATATTATATTTCTCATGTTCACGGCATTATTGCCATTCACTTCCGATCTTGCTGGAGAATTACCGATTTATTGGGTCAGTCAGATTCCTTTTCACTTGAATATGTTCCTCATCAGTGTATCGTTTCTTCTGAGCTGGCAATATGCTTCGAAAAACAGGCGTTTATTAAAAGACGATGTTTCTGAAAATTTAATTAAGTATATATTACTTAAATCGTGGGTCACACCTCTCGTCGCAATGATATGTATGATCGTCGCTTTTATTATCCCTGCATATTCATCTATTCCGTATCTGCTGATTCCTATGATTCATAGCTTCATACGATCTCGATTTAAGAACAAATCATAAAATAAAAAATTCCGGAGGTGCGGCTGATGAAACCGCAGTTATTTGCACTTGTGACTGCAATCGCATGGGGAGTGGGCGGTTATTTTGAAAAAAAGGGACTTCATATGGGAAATCTTGCACCGCAAATGGGAATTACTATTCGTACTTTCATAGCCCTCATTATCCTTGGAATTGTGAGTATTCCGTACTGGAAGACCATTCCTCAAGCCGGAACAAAAGCATTGGCATATATGATAATTGGCGGTGGTATTGTTGCAGGTTCAGTCGGGATGCTGTGTTTTTATCATGCACTTAAGGGAGGGAATCTCGAGCAGGTTATGCCCATTGCATTTACCTCCCCATTATTTGGAGCGTTGATGGGTATCATTTTTGCAGGTGAACCCCTGACACTAAAAACAGGAGTTGGGATACTTCTCACTATCAGCGGGATCGTGATTCTGACAATTTAGGGAAAAGTATGAACACAAAAAAACTTAAAAAATATATTTTTTATGTGTTCATCATTGCAATTTTTTTTATTATTTTATCAATAGTTTTTTCCTTTCATGCGATCTATACTGGAGTAAAGAATGTAAGTGTGGAAGCAAAGCAGGAGTTCGGGGAGGATTGTGTGCACTCTTTGATGCTGTATATACGATCAGATGATCATAATGAGAAGGATAAGATACATGCTGTCTGGGCGTTAGGGCAACTCGCAGACTCAAATGTGGTACCCTTTTTAGAGGATCTGCAGAAAGAATATGCCTGCGAAAAAGAGCAGACGAAAACAAAGATCTGTTACGAAATATTGAAAGCGATCAAATGGTCCGTACATGGAAATTTAACTAATTGGATGTA
>MVCT01000037.1 GCA_002049945.1 Candidatus Cloacimonas sp. 4484_140 | reverse complement strand
AGAGCCATCATTGCGAGAAGTCCTGTTGCTTTCAATGTAACAGTCTTACCTCCGGTATTCACACCGGAAATGACGATTCCCCTAAATTCATCACCAACATGCAAAGAGAATGGGATAATATTTTTTGGATCTTTTATACTATTAAAAAGGAGTGGATGCCGAGCGTTTTTAAAACTCAGCCGAGTATCTTCGATAATAAGAGGCATGTGCGCATAAATACTTCTGCAATAGAGTGCGCAGCCATTCAGGAAATCAATTTTCTGTAGAATGGTAAGATTCTGTTTCAATTCCTCTTTATGATCTTTCAGTTCATTGTAGAGTTCGGCGAGTATTCTATGAATTTCCTGCTTCTCTTCTTCGGAGAGAGTATTCAGAGAATTGTTGAGCTCCATTACCGAAAGGGGTTCCACATAAAATGATGCGCCGGTTTTTGAGCGTCCGTGCACAATTCCTTTCATTTGAGAGACACTCCCTTCACGAACGGGGATTACATAGCGCTCATCACGAAAGGTAACAACTTTATCCTGAATAACATTCTCGTAATCCTTCTTTTCAAGAATGCTTTCAAGCTCGGAATAGATGCGCTTTCTTGCCTTTTGTTTGTTTTTTCGAATAGAAGATAAAATTGGGCTTGCAGTATCTTTGATTTCGCCACCTGCATCGAATATCTTATCAAACCGTTTTTCCAGTTCTTTCATTTCGATGAGGGCAGACACAATTGAATGCAGTTCAGGAAAATTTTCCTGAGAAATATCCCCGTCTTTCGTAAGCGTGTTCGCAATGCGGATATTGCTTCCGAACATAAGAAGTTCATCGATTGTGAATTGCTCGTATCTGCCAAAATAATCAAACAGCATTTCTGTATCTTCAAGTCCGGAAAGTGCGAAATGGTGGCTTTGCTCGAGGTAATTTAAAACATCTTGAAGTTGGGAAAGTTTTTTTTCTACGAGTGCTTTTTCTCCAAGTGGGGCAAGTTCTTCCACAAGCCGTTTTCCAAGCGGAGACACACAATATGAAGTGATCAACGCTTTGACTTTATTGAATTCCAGTTCTTCAAAAGCGTTTTTCATGAGAGCGGTGAGACGGCGGCAGTTACGTCCTTTTTGATTTTATATTGCAGTTTTAAAAGTTCTTTATAATAGGAATTGTTGCGGATATGGGAATCGAGCTTGGTCGCTTCAAGAATTCGAGCGATCTTCTCGTTATTCCATTCCACAAAAGCTGCATTTGTAATAGTTGTCTTGGTTTGCTCAGTAATGGGTAGGATTTGTACGAATAACGAGAGCAAAAAAACCACGATCATTGCCTGAAAGCTGCCAAGAATAAATCCAAGCAGTTTGTCCAGGAAACTCAGATGGAGTGCTTTGACCATTTTTTTCAGGAGCTTTACGATGATGGCAATAATAATCATTACTATTATGAATACTAAAACTCCGCCCAGTATATTTGATGTCTTTACCGAAAAATGAAAAGTATTCTGAAAGAAAACAGAGGATGCCGGACCCAATTTTATCGCAAGGATGAGCGCTACGATCCAGCCGATGAGCCGGGCGCTTCCCTTGATGAATCCGGATATAAAACCAAAACCCCCGAAAACAAGAATGATTCCGAGGGCAATGATATTAATAATATCCATTGAAGTTTACGTAAAATTATCGAAACACATTATCGCGATCGAAACCTAAAACTATTACGTTTGAGTTTACGTAAAGTAGCTTTGAGCTCTCTTCGCTTTTTATCGCTGGGCTTTTCGTAATAACGGTTCTTCTTGATATCAGAAAGAACGCCCGAGCGCTGCACCTTTCGGTTAAAGCGGCGGAAAGCACCTTCAAAGCTTTCGTCTTTACCAACTACAACTTTAGTCACTAAGTATCACCTCCGGTAAATTTATATATAAAAAACAAAATTGTGATTTTCTATGTCAATGTTTGCGAGGATATTCTATTATAAACAATATTCAATAAGAGCGTTTATTTGTGGAAACTACGATTTTATTCCACAATCTCCACGCTCTCAATAATAATATCCTGAAGCGGTCTGTCGGCCGGATTAGTATCAACGACAGAGATGGCATCAACGATGTCCAAGCCCCCGATTACTTCTCCATAAACCGTGTATTCTCTATCCAGGAAAGGATAGCCGCCAAGGGTTTTGTATATTTCTCTTTGCTCGTCTGTATATTCGAATCCTCTTTTCTCCTCGATCATGTCGAGCTCATCTTCGGTCCAGGTACGTCCCACAACAATGTAGAACTGCGAGCCGGAAGAACGTTTCTGCGGATTGACCTGATCTCCCTGGCGTGCTGCTGCAAGAGCACCCTTTTTATGAATAAGGTCTTTTCGGAATTCAGCAGGTACTGTATAACCGGGACCGCCTGCACCAAGCTGTTTTTTAGGAGCAGCATCTTTTGAGCCGGGGTCACCGCCCTGTATCATAAAACCTGCAATAACTCTGTGGAAAAGAGTGCTGTCATAGAAGCATTCCTCGACCAGTTTGAGAAAGTTATCTCTATGCAACGGTGTGTCATTATAGAGTTTGATTGTGATGTCGCCATAATTCGTGTGCATTTTTACTATCGGATCTTTCATGGTTTCCTCTTTGGCTTGTTCATTATCCTCTGCAAAAAGGAATCCGCTGCAGGAAAGCAAAACCATTAAGATAAAACTTGTCAGAAATAATTGAAAAATTTTCATTATTGATAAACTCCTTTTCATTATGATTGGGTTCTTTTTGGGCGTATGGCTCATGCTGTCAATTTTTACGAAATGCAATCCGAAATAGGAAAAAGTTGACAGGTTCATTATGTTTGGATTCTCATATCTGAACATGCAAAAAACAGAGTATCTATGAATTTAAATATTGAATGTAAGATTTTGGAAACAGAGGAAGAATTTTCCAGATGGAACGAATTCGTGGCATCTACTCAGGAGTGCCCGATTATTCAATCTTATGAATGGGGCGAATTCAAAAGAATCTCAGGATGGGTGCCGATTCGAATTGCTGTTTTTGAGAACGACAAGATCGTTGGTGGCATCTCAATACAAAAGCGGAGAATTCCCCATATAGGCAAATGCCTTTTCTATGCACCACGTGGGCCGGTTCTCAATGTGACAAAACGCGAGCACTTTTCTGTCTTGATGAGTAAAGTTTACGAAATTGCTCAGAAGCATAATGCCATTGTCCTGAAGATCGACCCTGAAATTGATGAGGGAAACGAAGCTGCACTTGATGTTTTACATGAACACAATTTTCAATTTGTGAAAAAGCAGATCCAGCCCCGCGCAACGTACTTTCTTGACCTTACAAAAACCCTCGAAGATATTCTTGCAGGATTCGAATCAAAAACCAGGTATAATATCCGCCTTTCATTGAGAAAGGGAGTTGAAGTACACGAGGAAACTTCGCTGGAAGGCGCACAGAAATTCTATGATATTTATGAAACTACTGCCAAGCGCGACGCCTTCATTATCCATAATTTTGCTTACTACAAAAGAGTGATCGGTCTAATGGCGGATAAAGGAATGGTGCATCTTTTTCTCGCTTATTATAAAGATGTACCGGTTGCAGGAGTGTATATTTTTGCCTTCGGTCGCAAAGTGTGGTATATGTACGGCGCTTCGACAAATGAATATAGAAATGTCATGCCGAACCAGGCACTGCACTGGCATGTGATACAATGGGCAAAACAGCAGGGCTATACAACCTATGACCTCTGGGGGGTGCCTGCCAATCCGCATGAGGGACACCCGTTGTACGGTGTTTACCGCTTCAAAAAAGGATTTGGCGGAGAGTTCAGGAAATTCATCGGTATGCACGACCACGTATTCAAGCCATTCTGGTATAAGCTCATGAACAGCGGGATAAAAACGTATGTTTCACTACGCAGTCTGATAAAAAAAGGCAAGATCTCCGATTCTCTGGAAGAATAATGACACTACAAAAACTTCTTGAAAGTCTGGAAGATTATACTGATCTTAGAAATTCAATCCAACAGGATATTGATATATCCGGCATCTCTTTTGACTCAAGAATTCTTAAAAAAGGCGACCTGTTCGTTGCTATAAAAGGCACTGATGCTGATGGGCATCAATATATACAAAAAGCAGCTGAAAAGGGTGCTTCTGCGATACTTATTGAGGACGAAACAAAGGTTCCGGAAAACATTAATATTCCATTCATAAAAGTCTCAAATTCCAGAAAAGCATTAGCTCAGCTTGCAGCAGCATTTTTTGATTTTCCTGCACGAATGCTTAAAGTTATCGGAGTGACCGGCACAGATGGCAAAACGACAACTTCAACGATCATTCATCATATCCTGAATGAAGCAGGACACAAAACAGGTTTAATCACTTCGATAAATGCAATTATTGGAGACCAGGTATTCGAAACCGGATTTCACACTACCACACCCGATGCAATCTCAATTCAAAAATACCTTGCAGAGATGGTTGCTGCGGGTTCTGAATGTGCAGTGATAGAAACCTCCTCACACGGGCTTGCACAGTACCGCGTGGAAGCATGTGAGTATGATATTGCGGTGCTAACGAATATTACTTCCGAGCATCTTGATTACCATAAAACACGAGAGGAATACATCACAGCAAAATCTCATCTGTTTGAACTGCTTTCGTCTTCATACAAAAAGAATAACATTCCCAAAATAAGTGTGATAAATTATGACGATCCATCGTACTGTACATTTAGAAATTATGATGCCAATCGCCATTTTTCTTTCGGACTGAGCAATAAAGCAGATTTCTGGGCTGATGAAATTTCATGCGATGAAGCTCAATTAACATTCAATGTTCACACCCCAAAAGGTGAATTCAAAGTCATAAGTTCTTTGCTGGGAGAATATAATGTATATAATATCCTCGCAGCAGTTGCAGTTGCATATTCGCAGAACATTACTAAAGACAAAATTATCAAAGCAATAAGATCATTAAAAAAAATAAATGGTAGGATGGAGCTTGTCCCACACGAGCAGGGGAATTTTAATATTATCATTGATTTTGCCCATACTGCCAATGCCCTAAAGCAGGCACTCCAGACAGTTCGTGCATTTACAGAGAATGAGATCCATGTTGTTTTTGGGAGTGCCGGACTGCGGGATATTCAAAAGCGAAAGGAGATGGGAATTGTCGCAGGAAAGTACGCAGACAAAATCTATATTACCGCAGAAGATCCTCGCACAGAATCAGCAGAAGCAATAATAGACGAGATCTCTGCCGGTTGTTTGCAGGAAGGAAAGGAAGAAGGAATTGATTTTTATAAGATACCCGATAGGGAAGAAGCAATAGAAAAAGCCATACTTTCAGCACAAGATGGAGATACGGTCATCGCCTGTGGGAAGGCGCACGAAACAACAATGTGCTATGGCACGAACGAGCTTCCCTGGAGCGAATATCGGGTTGTACAAAACGCCCTTGCAAGGCGAGCATTAATATTGACAGAGAATTCGGCAGACAAAAAAGAGTAAACTATGATATTTGGTATTGGAACAGACATTGTTGAAGTTGAACGCATTAAAAAAGAGTTAGCTTCCCACGGCGATAAATTCATAGAAATGCTCTTCACGGAGAGCGAGAGAATCTATTGCACCAGAACGGACAATGTTGCTATTCGGGCACAGTGTTTTGCAGCCAGATTTGCTGCAAAAGAAGCATTTCTGAAAGCTCTTGGTTCCGGACTTCGTGGAGGTTTGCGCTGGAAGGATATCGAGGTCGTCAATAATGAACTTGGGAAACCGGAGATCCGGATGCAAAATACAGCACAAGAAATTTGTGAAAAAGCCGGAATCAATGGGATTTATGTGTCACTTTCCCACACGAAAGAATCTGCAATTGCAGTAGTAATATTAGAAAAATTATAAATTGAAGTCGGAGGATAAATGAAAAATATTCTTGTCATCGGAGCTGTAGGGCAAATTGGTTCTGAACTAACAATGGAATTACGAAAAAGATACGGTAATGAAAATGTGGTAGCTGGCTTTCACAGGACAAAACCGGGAGAAACCCTCAAAAATTCCGGTCCTTGTGAAATGGTTGACTGCACCAATATTGAGCAAGTAAATGATGTTGTCGAAAAGTACAATATAGACACAATTTACCACCTGGCAGCGATACTTTCTGCCGTAGCAGAAGCAAAACCCAATATTGCATGGAAAGTAAATATAGATGGCTTGTACAACGTGCTGGAAGTAGCTCGCGAACATGGTTGTGCTGTCTTCACCCCCAGCTCTATCGGTGCATTCGGAGAGTCAACTCCACTCGACAACACACCCCAGGATACAATTCAAAGACCAAGCACAATGTATGGCGTCACCAAAGTTGCAGGAGAACTGCTCTGCGATTATTATTACAAAAGATTTGGCGTGGACACAAGAGGTGTCCGATATCCCGGAATTATCTCAAACGAAACCCTTCCCGGCGGCGGCACAACAGATTATGCCGTGGATATCTATTATGAAGCTATCAAGAATAAAAAATACACATGTAACCTAGGCAAAGGAACTTATCTGGATATGATGTATATGCCCGATGCGATAAAAGCCGCAATAGACCTCATGGAAGCTGATCCTGCAAAACTGAAGCACAGGAATGCCTTTAATGTGACCGCAATGAGCTTCGATCCCGAGAAGCTCGCAGCATCGATAAAGAAGGTGATACCGGAATTCGAACTTGAGTATGATGTCGATCCTGTTCGCCAGGCAATTGCTAATTCGTGGCCCAATTCCATGGACGATTCGGCAGCCCGTGAAGAGTGGGGTTGGAATCCGGAATATGATCTTGAAGCTATGACAAAAGATATGCTCGAAGTGCTATCCAAAAAATTAAAATAAAGATAAAATATATTTGGAGGAATACATGCCTTTAAAAAAATTAAATGCTGCTCTTGAACAGAACCTGAAAGACCTGAGAGAGAGTGGAAGAGACAAGGGTACGGAACTGGTTATCAAAGAAATAAGAAAAGCAAAAGGTGAATTTGGGCCCCGTTATATTTTAGAAGGATACGGCGATAAAGAATTCGTCAAAATGAATGCAAATTCCTATCTGGGAATGTCGATGAATCCGGAGGTTATCGAAGCGGAAGAGTCAGCAGCCCAGAAATTCGGCGTTGGACCGGGAGCGGTTCGATTCATCAGCGGAACTCATACTCCGCATATCGCTCTGGAAAAAAAACTGGCAGAGTTCCATGGACGCGAAGCCGGAATGATCTTCAGTTCTGCGTACGTTACAAGTCTGGGTGTCATTTATCCACTCACCACAAAAGAGACCGTTGTTGTTTCCGATGCACTTAACCATAATTGCATTATCCAGGCAATGAGACTTTCTCGTCCCGCTGCCAAGATGATCTATAAGCACAATGACATGGCAGACCTGGAAGCAAAACTGAATGAAGCAGTTGGAATAGGAAAGCGTTGTCTCGTTATTACAGACGGCATCTTCAGTATGCGTGGAGATTTTTCACCACTCAAAGAACTTACAGAAATTTCTGCCAAATTCAATGATAAATTTGAAGAAGGCGTGATCACCATTGCCGACGACTCTCATGGCGTGGGAGCTTTTGGCAAAACAGGTAGAGGAACCGAAGAATTTACAAACGCAAAAGTGGATATCCTTATCGGCACATTAGGTAAGGCATTTGGAGTGAATGGCGGCTATGTTGTTGCTTCCAAAACAGTTTTGGATTACCTACGAGAGACTGCGCCGATGTATATTTATTCAAACCCAATTACCTGCTCGGAAGCTGCTGCAACGCTTAAAGTTCTGGAAATCCTGGATAGCGAAGTCGGCGTGAGAAGACTGGAACACCTGGCAGCTATGACGAAGAAATTCGAGGATGGTTTGACAGCTCTTGGTTATGAAACGATCGAAGGACCGCATCCCGTGGTTCCGCTTATGGTACGAGATACAGCAGAAACCACAAAGCTGGTGAATTACTTAACCGAAAATGGTGTTTTGGGAACAGGTTTGAATTTCCCGGTCGTGCCAAAAGGTGATGAGGAGATCAGGTTCCAGGTCAACGCAGACCATACCGAAGCTGATATCGATTATGTGCTCGGCGTCCTGAAGAAATATAAAGAAAGTTAATAATAACCCCTATACAATATGGAAAGCCCCGACGAAATGTTGGGGCTTTTTATATTTTCAGAAAAGAAAAATTATTTTTCGGATTTAATCAATTTCTCCCCAATCTCCTCAACCTTCTCAAAAAACAAAGTCGGATTCAATTTCTTTAATACCTCAGGATTAGTATAGTATCAGGCAATATATGTTCTATATCGTACTTGTCACAAGCTCTGGACTAAGATGTACTTGAGACATGTCGAAAGTTATCATTTTTTTAATGAACTATCTTTTTAATTTTATATTCAAGTTACCGACTTATGACAAGTACTCACATTAATAGAGCATGTCTTAAGTGCATCGTAAATGGA
>MVCT01000036.1 GCA_002049945.1 Candidatus Cloacimonas sp. 4484_140 | reverse complement strand
AAATCGGAATGATGTGCAAGTGATTTTTCACGGACATAATAAACAATTGCTCGCACACTACTCACAATTAGGATTGAAATCTACAAAAAAATGGTATCCTTATGGAACACTTGAATTGATGGAATCAGTATGCGAGGTGCTCGGGAAAGATGAAAGTATTCTTATTATGAAAGATCACGGATTTTTAAGTTTCGGAAAAACTTGCCAGCAGGCAGGTAATAATATTATTAATGTTCTTAATAAAATTGCTAAAATTTCAGGAGCATAAATGGGAAAAACCTTTATTCAGAAGATTTTTGAGCAGAAAATGGGCAAGCCGGTAAATGAAGGCGAGATCGTTTTTGTCCAGCCGGATTATATCCTAACCCATGACAACTCTGCTGCGATCATCAAAAAACTCAGCCAGGTAAAAGAAGGCATCAAAGTAAAATATCCGGATCGCATAGTGATCGTGCTCGACCACGTTATTCCAGCCGCCAGTGCGAAAACTGCGAACAATCATAAAGAAATTCGAGAATTTGTAAAAGCGCAGCATATCACACATTTTTATGATATCGGTAGAGGGATTTGTCATCAGGTGCTGCCGGAAATGGGACTTGCTAAACCGGGTAGTATAATTGTCGGAAGTGACAGCCATACATGTACTTATGGTGCGTTTGGTGCATTTTCAACAGGTATTGACAGAACAGAAGCGGCAGGCATCTGGATAACAGGAGATACATGGTTCAAAATTCCTCAATCCTATGGGCGCAAAGAATGGCGTATTTCCTGTCGATGAGATCACAGAGAAATGGATGAAAGAGCATAATGTTGAGGAGTATCATGCAGTTTGGGCTGATAATGATGCAGTGTATGAGCATGAATATACTTATAATTTGAGCGACATTTCTCCGCAGGTTGCTTTTCCGCATACTGTAGATAATGTGAAGGATATTTCTGAAGCAGAAGGAATCAAAGTTGATCAGTGTTTTATCGGCACATGCACGAACGGAAGATTGGAAGATCTTCATGCTGCTGCTGCGATCCTTAACGGAAGAACAGTTCATCCTTCAACCAGATTGTTAGTACTTCCTGCATCACGAGAAGTGTATCAGCAAGCAACAGATGACGGTACTTTGAGCATTCTCAACAGAGCTGGTGCGGTGATACTTCCTACCGGATGTGGTCCGTGCCTTGGCGCTCATCAGGGTGTGATGGCAGATAATGAAGTGACCATCTCAACTGCGAACCGCAACTTCAAAGGTAGAATGGGCAATAAAACCGCAGAAATATATCTTGCATCTCCGGAAACAGTTGCTGCGTCTGCGCTCAAAAGTGTGATCACTGACCCGAGAAAAATTTAGTGTGGACATTTTTGGGAAAAATGTAAATTCTATAAAATAAATATGATTGATAACAGGTACAGATCATGACCAAAGAGCAGAAATTTTATTATGCACCGAAGGATATATTTGTGGGAGCAAAGATTGAGGGTGAATCCGGTTATATCAATCTAATGTTGACCAAGTCACTGTAATATGAAAGAATCTCATATAATTGAATTCAAACCTTCCTGGCGAGAGGATTATCTCAAATGGATTTGTGCATTTGCCAATACAGATGGGGGCAGGTTGATTCTTGGTTATGATGATAATGGTCATCCCGTTGGAGTTAAAAATGTCGGAAAAATACTTGAAGATCTACCAAATAAATTTCGAGATATTTTAGGAATCATCCCTAAAGTTAAATTGGAAAATGAAAAGGGCAAAGATATAGTAATAATCGAGGTTGAACATTCTTATGCACCAATATCCTATCGTGGCAGGTTTTATATTAGGAGCGGAAGCACCACACAGGAATTAAAAGGCAGAGAATTGACTAGCTTTTTAATTTCAAAATCAGGAAAGAATTGGGATGAGTATGACGAAGAAAGAGCAACTATTGAAGACATTAATGTTGATACTATAGAAAAGTTCAAGCAGATAGCAATAAAAAGACTACCCTTTGTAAAAGACGAGAAAGAGCCAGCAAAATTGCTTGAGAAGTTGAATCTTATTCAAAATGGAAAACCGAAAAGGGCTGGAATTTTACTTTTTGGGAAAGATCCAAAACGCTTTTGGACAAGTGCGTATATAAAAGTTGGTAAATTTTTAACCGAGACAGATGTCGTTAGTTCCGATGAAGTGGAAGGAAATCTTTTTGAACAGGTAGAAAAAGTCATGGAATTATTGAGAACAAAATATCTTTTCTCACAGATTACATTTGAAGGGATATACAGAAAAGAGGAACTTGAATATCCCGAAGAAGCATTAAGAGAAGCAATAATCAATGCGATTATTCATAGAGATTATATCGGAGCACATACACAGTTAAAGGTATATACTGATAGAATTATATTGTGGAACGATGGAAGTTTGCCAGGGGGTATTAAGATAGAGGATTTAAAGAAAAACCATCATTCTAAACCAAGAAATGAATTATTAGCGGATGTATTTTTTAAGGCAGGATTGATAGAGGCATGGGGTCGAGGTACGATTAAAATCTCTGAAGAGTGCAGGAAAGCAGGATTGCCCGAAGCTGAATTCATTGAGGAGTTTGGTGGATTTTCTGTATATTTTTATAAAGATATTTATACTGAGGGAAATTTGAGTAAGATGGATTTGAACGAAAGGCAGATAAAGGCAATCAAATATATAAAAGAGAAAGGTAAGATAACAAACACGGAATATCAAAAAATTAGTAATATTAAAAAAAGGCAGACAACAGATGATTTAAAAGAATTGGTTCAAAAGGAACTTGTTAAACGCATTGGAGTAACAGGGAAAGGGACATACTATATATTAAGGGGCACCAAAGGGGCAAAAGGGGCACCAAAGGGGTATTAAAGGGGTATTAAAGGGGCAAAAGTATAAAATAAAAATGGAAATAAATTTGATATGTTTGATTGGTGTTTTTTTAGTTAGTTGGATGAGACATTTGACGAGATATATTTCCTTTATTATTATAGTAAAAATTCGTGATTATAGATTATTGAAAATAAGTGATGCTAAATTTACTTATAAGAAGACGCTGCAATGTCAGTAGTATGTAGTTTAGCTTAGTTGATTAATAAAAAATTTCTGAGGATTCTATGGATTTAAAAGAAAAAGTTTCAAAAGAATTAGAAAAAATTCGTCCCGCACTGAAAGGCGACGGTGGAGATGTGAAATTAATTGATGTTTCCGACGATGGTGAGGTCAAGGTCGAACTTCAAGGGGCATGCAGGGGATGTCCTTTTGCGCAGATGACGCTGAAGTACAGCATTGAAAAGCAGCTCAAAGATAAAATACCTGAAGTGAAAAAGGTAACAGCGGTTTGAGCGTGAAAGCAAAAACTCCATTTAAAAAGATCGCCGGTTACTCGATTCTTGGGCTCGGTATTATAGGATTATTCACTCCCTTTTTACAGGGAATCCTTTTGATCGCAGTAGGGCTGGGATTGATTGATAATAAAAAGTTAAACGAACTTGTCGATAAGTTAAAAAAGAAGTATTTTCCCAAACTCAAAATGAAAAAGAAAGTTTCTGAAGACTGTTCGGGAGAGGAAGAAAGTTAAACGGATTCTTCCTGCTGAGGGAGAATTTTAACCAACACCTTCTCTATTTTTTTAGCGGTAACCTGCTTAATAGTGAACTCATAATTCTTAATTATTAATGTTTCATTGTATCGTGGAATACGCTCAAACTTTTCAATAAGCATTCCTGCGAGGGTTTCATAATCACCTTCATCAAGATCGATATTATAATCTTCAATTAAGCGCTCGATCTCAACCTCACCGTTAACGAGAAGGGTTGTGTCATTCAATTTGCTGATATCATTTTCCTGGGCATCATATTCGTCCTCGATCTCCCCGACAAGCTCCTCAAGGAGGTCTTCTACAGAAATAATACCCGCAGTACCGCCGTATTCATCCACCACCACTGCGATAGGGGTTTTTTTCTGCTGCATCTTTTTAAGCAGGGTAGTTGCTTTCATTATCTCGGGTACAAAATAAGCATCCCGGATAAATTTTTCTGCATTTAATGAAAGGTCTTTTACTTCCAGAAGATCGTGAATGATAAGCATGCCGTCGATATGATCGATATCTACTGAATAAACAGGGAAACGGGTAAACCCGACTTCCTTAACTAAATTGATAACTTCCCGGATAGGAGTATCTGCTTTGACGCCAACAATATTGGTTCGAGGGATCATAATATTTTTCACTGTCAGATCACGGAAGTCCAGCACTTCTTCAATAAGGTCGTGTTCATCCTTCTTAACCTGACCAGCTTTTTCAGCTTCTCCAAGAAGATAAGAAAGGTCATCTTTGGTGAAGAGGTGAGTGCTGCTTTTTTTGTTGATTTTAAATAGTCTAAAGAATGCATTATTGATCTTGCTCAGCACCCAGATAAGCGGATGAAATAAGAATGAGAAGAATCGTATCAGAAAGAACATTTTTGGAATTGAGGTGTTGCAGGTATTTCTGATCAGTATTTTAGGAATGATCTCAGCGAATAAAAGAAGTCCGCCGGCAAGAAGCAGTGCTGCAAGGGTTTCAGACATAACATCCAATTTGATCATGAAGGCAGTGAAGACAGATGAAACAATGATCAGCGATATATTATTACCAATAAGGGTAGTGCCCAGCACTTTATCAGGGTTTGTTATGAAATCGTAAAGACGTTTTTTACTCTTGCTTTTAGCAGCTTCGTGTTTCAACCGGTGCTTATCAAGGGATACAAGACCGATCTCACTGCCGGAAAAAAAGGCAGACCCAATAAAAAATATTGCGACAATAATAATGCTGATCATTTATGTTTTAACCAAAAATGATGTTAATCATTATTTAACATCTCTTCCTGCATGGCAATATGCAGAGCGTCGATGAGTTCGTCAATATTTCCATCCATAAATGATTCTAAATTATGAGAAGTATAATTGATCCTATGATCAGTAATACGTGATTGAGGGTAATTATAGGTGCGAATTTTTGCGCTTCTATCCCCTGTGCCGACCATTAATCTGCGTTGCTTTGCAATGGATTGTTGCTGTTTCTGAATTTCCAGGTCAAGCAATCGGGAGCGGAGCACTTTCATCGCTTTGTTTTTATTTTTCAGTTGTGATTTCTCATCCTGACAGGTTACGACAGTGCCTGTAGGAATATGGGTAATCCGCACGGCCGAATCTGTCGTATTGACACTTTGTCCACCGGGACCTGATGAGCGGTACACATCGACCTTCAGATCATTCTCATCAATATCAAAATCGATCTCTTCTGCCTCGGGCAATACAACCACAGAAGCAGCAGAAGTGTGTATTCTTCCTGAGGATTCCGTTTCAGGAACACGCTGGACTCGATGTACTCCGCTTTCAAATTTTAGAGTGCCATAGGCATTTTTCCCCAGCACTTCAAAGGAAATTTCCTTCAAACCGCCCATGCCTGTGGGATTGGAATTAATTATGTCGATCTTCCATCCTTTATTCTCAATGAAATGAGTGTACATCCTGTAAAGGTCGGATGCAAAAAGAGCTGCTTCCTCACCACCAGTACCTGCCCGTATTTCCATGATAGCTTTTTTTTCATCATTTTCATCTTTCGGAATGAGCATTGTTTTCAGTTTGTGTGTAAGGTTTTCGACAATACTTTCCAGATTTGTATTTTCTTCTTCTATGAGAAAGACAAGCTCATCTTCGTCTTCATGCTTCAGTGATTTTTTGTTCTCTTCCAGGGCTTCGATGTTAGTTTGAAGTTCCTTTGCGTATTGCAGTATTTCTGAAATTTCCTTGTAACGCGCAGAAATTTGCTTATATCGATCAAGCTGAGTAATGATCTTCGGATCAGCAAGCTGCTTTTCCAGTTTGGAATATTCCTGCTTAAGCTCTTCAACTTTATTCAGAAGATTTGTCATCGCTCAAAATTTCAACGTTTGGATGTTTTATTGGCATATTGAGTGCTGCGTGTAATGCACAGATCGCAACCTCGAGCTGCTGATTATCGGGCTCTTGTGTTGTAATTCTCTGCAAAGCCAGTCCTGGAGCGGAAAATGCTCGCACCAACCAGTGATTGATATTTTTTCCGGAATATCTCAAAATTTCATAAGAAATTCCCGAAACAAAAGGGAGCAGCAGTAAATGCAGAACTATTCGAATTCCAAGAGGAATTGCATGTCCAAGTATGAGTGCAAGGATCGTATCAAAAATTGAGAACACAAGTATTGCAATGACCATTACGATCAGCATGAAACTGGTGCCGCAGCGGGGATGAAAGGTTCTGTACTGCTTGGTGTCATCGATAGTAAAATCGGGGTTTCCCTCATAGGCAAAAACAGATTTATGTTCTGCACCGTGATATTGGAATAATCGGCGAACATCCTTGAGGAAGCTGATGAGATAAATATACACTACAAAGAAAACGATTCTGATACATCCGGCAATCAGGTTGAAGAGGATGCTTGTTTTCTCAATATTTATCCAGTAAGCAATGCGGTAGGGAAGAAATACAAAGAGAAGAAAGGCAAGTCCGAAAGCAAAAATATAGGAGAATACAGTATAAAGTTTATCAAGAAAGATGTTATTCTTCTTTTTGTTCGGCTTATCCTCTTCCTCATCCTTTATTGCTTCTTCAGCAGAAAAATTTAGTGTTTTGATGCCGATGGAGAGCATTTCAATAAGAGAGACAAATCCTCGTATGATAGGCAGTCCAAAAAATTTATTTGTCTTGGTCTTGGATATGAACTCATCTTTTTTCAGAACGATGTGTCCGTCCTTTTTTCGTAGAGCAGTGGCAATATGCTGAGGTCCGCGCATCATCACGCCCTCAATAACTGCCTGTCCGCCCACAGCTATTTCCGGTTTTTTTTTCATAAGCTATTTATTTTTGATATAAGTGTTCTACTGAATCTTTAAGTAAGGTGTGTTCAAGGTTTGTAAAACTCCCCTTTGGAGAAATGCTATTGTTCTTTTTCTTCTTTTTTTGTCTCGAATTTGCTGTATTTTTTTCTGAATTTTTCGATACGTCCTGCGCTATCCACTAATTTCTTTTTGCCTGTATAAAAGGGATGGCATTCCGAGCAGATCTCCACGTGGATTTCCGGCAGGGTATCTCTGGTCTCAAAAGTGTTTCCGCAGGCGCATTTCACAACACATTTTTGATACTTTGGATGAATATCTTTTTTCATATATATGAACTCCGTTTATTACATTTTGTATTGTTGCACAATTTATGACCTCGTTTTGCAGTGTCAAATTTTATAAAGCTGCTTTTATAGTGTGTCATCATAACTCGGATAAACCGGAAAAGATTTAACCACGAAATAACACGAAATAACACGAATGAAAAAGTTGATTAAAAAACTATAACCATGTAAATACTCTCTATAAAAGATTTCTAAGAGATTAATGAAATTATTTTGCCGAAATATGGCAGAATTATAGAATTAAGTGACTATTTTTATCTATGACAAACATAAAAAAAAGACCACTTTCTGAGTGGGAGACACCTTCTACAATTGTTAAAGAAATTGTATTTCAAATTAATTTTATCTCATCCCCACAAATGTAATCAAAGTAAAACTTTTCAAAAAATCGCGTCCCCAAATGTCCCGAAAGCTTTAGGAAGGAACGAGAATTTTTTTGAAACGGTAGTAGCTTTTAAAAATATTTCTCTTTTTCCTTTGCGTTCTTTGCCTGCCAAGCCGAAGCGTTGCGAAGGCTGGCGTCTTTGCGAGAATCTTTATTTCCAAGACAACTTGCTTGTAAGTTTTATTTTTTAAGTGCCTACAGTCCGATTTTTTCAAGGAATGCGAGTGCTTTTTGCAGATGAGTGCCATTCCAATATATTTTTCCGCAACGGATGCATTGATGGAAGTGCTCTTGTGTATTAAACACATACTCTGGCACGAGTCTCTCTACATATTCCTTTTCAATAGAAGTAGTTACATTATTGCAAAGGGGACATCGGGAGAATGCTTTCTTTCTTTGAAGAGGATACTGCTCATTGACCCTGAGAAGCTGCTGTTCAAGAGCGTTGGCTTTTAGAAAGAGAATAGGAACTGGAAAAGGATGTTTAAGAAAATAGTGATTTCTCGTGACAATAATGCGGTCATCACTCTGGGCAATGCTAAGAAGGGTTGCCGGTTTGATCTTATTTCTATAAAATGTATCATAACCCAAGAGGCGAAGCCATTTTGCCAGTTTGCCAAGCATTTTATCAACTGCGAATTTTGGAGTGAAATTCATAATACAATATAACAGCATAATGATAAAAAAGTTGTCAAACAATTGTTATGTGGGTATTTTTTCACCTAAATAGGAAATATATGAAACAGAGGATTTTGCTTCTCTCGATGCCCAACTACACAGTGGGATTCTATAAAGGGATGCGTGTTCCTTCGCTGGGGCTTTCATCTTTATCAGGGAATCTGGATGCATCCTTTTTGGAGAGAGTTATAATTGCAGATCTTTTAATGGTTCAGCACAATATTAAGAACTATATTATCAAATTGTTGAAGAGATTTCACCCTCATATTCTTGGATTGACCTGCATGAGCTTTCAATATGAAACAGCAGTACAGATCGCGAAGATAGTGAAACAGTTCAAAAAAGAAATTGTCATTGTTTTTGGCGGTTACCATCCAACTTTAGCTTATGGGCTCATCTCAGAATCTAAGGAAAAGAAATATATTGATTATCTCGTTCGATGTGAGGGAGAGGTTGCATTTAACAGGTTGATAAAAGCACTGTCCAATAATGATGATGTTACAAAAATTTCAAACCTTTCCTTTAAAGAAAAAGGGAATTTTGTCCATAATCCCAGGCAGACAATTCTCGATCTTGAAAACATAAAACTACCTGATCGATCCTCAAGAATAACAAAGCACTATTCAATTTTTGGTAAAAAAGCCGATGTTGTCGAAACGTCACGGGGCTGTACAATGAGCTGCGATTTCTGTTGTATGCCCCAGATGTACGGAAGAACCTTCCGCAAGTATCCGATCGAGCGTGTTATCGAGGATATAAAACTGGCTTCGCAAAATGGAGTAAAGGCACTGTTTTTTATTGATGATAATATCTTTGTTGATCCTGCTCATCTTGAAGAGTTGTGCGAACAAATTATTAAAAACGGCTTGAATCACATCGATTATACTATTCAGGCAAGCGTGGCAGGCATTGCGCGGGATCCAAAACTTATCGAAC
>MVCT01000035.1 GCA_002049945.1 Candidatus Cloacimonas sp. 4484_140 | reverse complement strand
ACATCTGCTTTTCGTTCAACCGAAAGAGTAACAGAGGCAACAACGACTATTACTGCAAGGAGCAATATCATTATTAAAATTGCTTTGCCCATGGGCACCTCCTATTTAAAACTTTTGTTCTTACAACAAAAAACATCCAAAATTGCCTTTTTGTCAATACTTTTAATATTAATCATAATATTTTATAAATATAGGTTCTTAAAATACTTCCAGATCTGAATCCGATGCCGTATATATCTTTTATCGATGTCGTCTCGAAAAGTATCATACTGAAATTCCAAAATCATTTGAACGTACCGCACAAGAGAATCTGCGGGATTGGTGTTATCATTAGCATCATAATAGGTGAATTGAATGCCAAAATCAGATAATTCAAATGGACCGAGAACAGGCGTAGTGTTTCCATCTACATAAACGGAGAGCTGTTTACTATTGTTTATATTCTCCTGCTCCATATTAACAATATGTCTGGTACCACCTACACTATCAGCATATGAGTATGTAAATAATGTATCTTGAGTTGATATGATCGCAGAATCTGCAACACCGGCACCTACGAGAGAAAGATAAGTCTCTACCACAGAAACGACATCTTCAGAGATCTCAACCAGCTCTATTTGCTGGTTTATATTAACACCGACAGCATGAATATTGATTATTGAGGTGATCATGGTTAGAATGAAAATTCCACCAATTATCGTTGCTCCGATTGCTTCTAATATAGCAGCCATAATTAATAATATAGATCCACAAATACTTTACTTATCGGTGATTCCGGCATGCCTATCCAGAGTGTGTCTCCGTCCGAACGAAGAGCCCAAGAACTCATGTCCACTCTAATAAACTCAGGTGTGGCAGTGGTCGTATCAGCGCCGGTTCGGGTGCAGGGAGTTGTCGAAATGTTCACATGATAAACAACATCCGATACAGTTAGAGAATCTGATAGACCGTTATAGATCGACTGAAGTGAATCAAAGACAATGATCTCACCTAAGATATTTGCTTCGATCTCCTGAAAATATTTATCAATGATTTTCTGTCCGTTCAAAAGATACATTCCTTTATATGCAAGGTCAGCTTGATCAAAGAGACTGTTGTAGGTAGTCAGATAGATGGTTGAAAACAGAACCATAGCAAGTAGAATAAGAAATATTTGTCCGTATGTCATTACTATCCTTCAGATGTCGCGTAGGACACTTCAGAAACAGAGGTAAGACCTTTGCGGATTCTATCCAATCCAGATTCGAGAAGTGATAGCATGCCTTGACTTTCTGCAATTTTGCGGATTTTGTCTTCGTCGATCTCTACGCCGGATTCCACGATCGATTTTCTGATCTCATCTGTGAAATAGAGGGCTTCGCAGATGTTCACACGCCCTTTATAGCCGTTCATGCATTTTTTGCAGCCGGGACCTGCTTCATAGACTAAACCCTTTTTCAGATCTTGTTCTGTGAGACCCAGTTCGAGAGCTACTTTGTATTTATCCCGTGAAAGTGGACGCCTGCATTTGGGACAGAGTTTTCGAACGAGACGTTGTGCAATAATGATATTCATTGCATAGGCAAGAAGGAAGGGCTCGACACCCATTTTATACAAACGGGATATCGCACTCGGGGCATCATTTGTGTGCAGAGTAGAGAATGTAAGGTGCCCTGTATTTGCGAGTTTTACTGCTACATCCGCAGTGATCTTATCACGTATCTCACCGACCATTACAATATCCGGGTCGTGACGAAGGATTGAGCGAATTGCCTGATCAAATGTCAGCTTCGCGCTGATCTTTAATTGTCTAGCCCCCTTGATAACATACTCGACAGGGTCTTCGCAGGTGAGCACATTTTTTGAAGGATCGATCACATGATGAAGCGCTGCCATGAGAGTGGTGCTTTTACCACTCCCCGTGGGACCAGTAAGCAAGATTATACCTCTGGATTTATTAACTGCTTTTAAGAAATCCGATTCTGCCTGTTTTTGTAGACCCAATTTTTGAAGGTCTGTAATGACATTTCTATCGTCAATAACACGGATCACGATACTTTCAAAGCGGCGTTCGTACTCAGCAGAGATAATTGGAAGAACAGAAATACGAAATCGGATTAAATAGCCATCAACTATACGCTGTGCAAAACCATCCTGTGCATTATCTCTTTCAAATCTGTCTATACCGCTAGTCCTGTCTTTTACAACTGCTGCAATTGCTTCTGGAGAGGTTTTTTCCTGACGGTGCCATTGGTGAAGTTTGCCGTCCAGCCGGAAGAGAAAATCTACATTTGAGCGTTGATATGGTACGATATGAATGTCACTGGCACCCTTTCTAACAGCTTCAATAAGACTACCCTCAAAGAGGTTGACAAGTAAGCTCTTATTGATCTCGTCATCAAGAGCATATTCATCGACGCTCTCTTCCTCACCCTCTTCTTTTACTTCCTCGATCTGCTCGCCTGCTTCGCTGAGGAGTTCTAAGAATTCATTCTTCTGAGGAGCAATGAGATTGATAAGTTCTTCAATAGTAGAGAGCGGACAATAGGCAACCTCGTATTTTTTAAATTCAGTATTTAGGGGGATTTTCTCGACGATCTTATCAGTCGGATCAGCCGCGAGAAGAATCAGGGTGGTTCGACGCCCCTGTGCGATTTGATAGGGAAGCACCTTTTTATAGAGCAATTCTCTTTTCAGATCATCGGGGAATTTTGAAATGATATCTCTGGTATGTTTGATCTGTGTTTGGTCAATTTTATCTACATTAATATCTACTTTTCGAAATGCATAAAGGTCAGCAAGCAGTCCATACACATCATCATGCTTTACCCTTAGGTCAGTAACAAGAATGTCTTCTAATTTTCTGGGGTTGTAAGGGTCCTCATCTGCCTGAATAATAAGCGCCTTGTTAAGAGTGTCTTTATCAACGATTCCCTTTTCAACAAGTAATTTTCCTAATCGAGATTTACCTAACATATATATTTTCCTTGATTATCTACATACCATGCATACCAGGTGTTTTGGGTGAAACAGTTGCGATTTCCGCAGAAACAATGGTTAATGCAGTTATGACAATACCTATAAATGCCCCAATGAGCGTTTGGATAGATGAAATTAAATTCTGCATTTTATAAGTTGTTTCTTTTTCATAAAATTTTGCGATTTGCTGAGCTGAAGTGAGCACATTACCGGTTTCAGAACCTGCTTTAAATCTACTTAATGTTGTCTGATTAAATACCTTTGCTGCAGCAAGCGCAGGCACGAGGGACATACCTTCTTTCAGCATCAGGGGAATAGTTATTTCTTTTATATTTTTTTCCATGTATGCATTTCTGCATGCCTCTGCCGAAGCTTGAATTGTTTCGATATTGTTTTCGGCACCGGAATAAATAGCCGCAAAGACACGGCAGAAAATCTCAATACTTGATTTATGCAAGAGCTTGCCAATAATCGGGAGTTTGATGATCACCCTATCTCGCCATACACGTCCACTATGTGTGCGCCACCATATGGTTAATATGATGATCGGGATAATAAATACTAATGCCATCCACCACCAGTTAGCACCAAAAAAATCGCTCATCTGCAGGGTTGCAGCAGTGAGTTTTGGGACTTCAATTCCGGACTTAATGAAAAGTTCTGCAGTAGAAGGGAATATTGAAATAATATAGTATAATACTGCTGCTATCATCGCAATAACTGTGAACATTGGCGTCATTAATGCCTGGCGAAGACTTTTTTTATACTCCATATCCCGTTCCATAAATTTTGCAGTAGCATCATACACTTCTGCCATATTACCACTTTTAGTAGCAAGACCAAGCATATAAGCAGGAAATTTGCCGAACACATCTGCATATCGGTTGAAAACTTCCGTACCTTCCTTTCCCTTCTTGAGTTCGCTTTCGATCTTCTTCAGTGTGGATTTAAGCGTGGGATTTGTTTCTTCATCTGCAAGCATACGAAGGATCTTGTCGTAGCTCATCTGCTCTTTCAGCAGGAATGAACTGAGATTAACAAACATAAGAATACTTGAGAAGGATGGTTTTGATTGAAAGTCAAAAATGACAGGTCCGATCTTTGCATTTGCATATCCAAATCTGGATAGAGCTTGTGCAAGCTCCTGCTTGGAAAAAGCCGCTTGTTTTCCCTTTACCTTCTTTCCACTTGGTAGTTTTATCTTGTAGATATAATTGCTTTTTTGATCAATTTGATTAACCGAAATACTTTGCTTGCTTTCAATGTCGTGAATTAATTTTTTTGCTTTTGATTTGTTATGAGCAAGAACAACGCCTTGCACAGGATTACCAGCTTGATTGATTCCTGTGTAGCGAAATTCTTTTAACATGATAAGAAGTATGAAAAATCAGGGAGGTATAAGTCAAGAAATTATACCTCCCCAAAATGTTGCATTAAATTGTAATGCGTCTAGTTGTTAATTGCCATGGTAACGGGATCGGAAGAAGTGGCATCAAGAGTGGCAGTTATTTTTGTGTTATTTGTACCATCATTACCTTTTTCAGTACCAGTTCCAACAATTGTTATTGTACTTGCATTAGTACGAGTTAATGTATAGGTGCCGTTGTCGTTGCTATAAGCACCACCGGAAGTAAAACCAAGCCATACTTCAAGGGTGTCCATAGAAGCTTCAAAAGCTCTTCCACCACCACCGTGTGATGTGGGAGTTTTGTAGTAAGCAATCATTTGAGATGCAAAATTGTTCGCATCTGCAACCAAAGCTTGGCGATTAGCATTTTGTGCCTGGGTATTAAACATAGTAATACCAACCGCAACGGCTATACCTACGATAATTACGCTCAAAACAATGAGCAGAATTTGTTGAGTTCCCATGGGAACCTCCTAGTTTTTTTATTGTTCGTAACTCACATTTCTTCACGACTATAAAACAATATATATAAATGTTAAACAAATTCTGTGCCAAATTGTTAAATGACTACGATAAAATAATTTGCACTGCGGATGTTAGCTCTATATCTGCAATTTGGCGGTTTCGTTTTGCATATGTAGCATGTTCGACGCTTGACACATTTGTCATATAAACATAACAAAGATTCTTTTTGTGTAATAAAAACATGACATATTATAGCTTTTTTTCAAGTGCCTCAATAAATGATGCAGGAACTGTACCTCCCAGTGATTTTGATTTCTGAACATCCTGAAATGCCTTGGAAAACTCATCAAGAAAATAATATGAGACGGCTCGTTTTTGATAAAGTAATGCTTTATTAGGATCGAGCTGTATTGCTTTACTATAAACCTGCAAAGATTCAATAAATTGTTTATTCTTGCTTAAAATATCACCCTTAGCAACAAGTGTTTCAACATTATTTGGAGATTGAGATTCCGCAATATCGATGTCCTTTATAGCAAGAACATATTCGTTCATCTCCGCATATAAAAGAGCTCTTTTGATGTAAGCATTTACAAAGGAAGTGTCAAGCATAAGAGCTTTGTTATAATCTTCAAGCGCCGCATTGAAATTTTTGGTAATAAAATGAACTTTTCCACGCAGATAAAATGTTTGCGCTCTTAAAGGATTTAACTCTATTGCCTTGGTGAAATCCAGTAGTGCTTGATGAAAATTTCCAAGATCAAAATAAACTATACCACGATTGCTGTACGCCATCTCGTCTTGAGGATCGATCTGCAGGACAATGTTATAATTTTCAAGAGCTTTATCATATTGTTTCATGCCTGCGTATGCAATGCCGCGATTCAGATACGCAGCAGTGTAATTTGGAAGTTTTGTAATAGCTTTATTATAATAGACGATAGCTGAATCGAGGTTTTCTTTTTCTGCATAAACAAGCCCGATATTGTAGTATGGTTTTGGTTGAGATGAATTCAAAGATAGAGATTTCTTATAATCCTCGAGTGCACTTCCAAACTCTCCTTTTCTTTTCAGGACATTCCCGCGATTAATATATACTTCATAATAAAATGGGTCAAATTCAAGTGCCTTGTCGAAATCCTTGAGAGCTTGTTCGTTTTTATCGATCTGAGAAAAAGCGAAACCTCGGTTATTAAATGAAGAAGCATCCTGAGGATTCATCTCAAGCGCTTTATCAAAATCAATGATGGCTTTATCAAATTGCTGAAGTTCATTATATGCCGCACCTCTATTATTATATGCATAGGTATTAGGCTTACCATAGTTCAAAGCATGGCTCCACAATGTCATTGAGTTTTTCCACACAGGAATTTGGACAAAATTAGTGAGGACAGTAAAACATAAGATAAGGCACATCATTGGAACCCAGACAATCTTGGCTTTATAAATTTTAAGTAACCGGCTTGTGAATAATGCAACTCCAAACAAAGAAAAATACATATATCGATCAGCAACATTTGACCATTTCTGGAAGACAAAAGAGATCAAGCCGGAAACAGGTAGGAATCCAACAATAAAGATGAAAACGCTGAGAAGTATGATTGAGTTTTTCTTGCAAAATTTTGCAACGAAGAGCACAAGTAAAAAAGGAATTATCCATTCGAAATAGAACCAGATCTTAGGAAGGAGGGACTGGAATGTCCTTGTATAAGTAACAACGAGAGGAAATGGAATAAGCGTCTTAAAAATATAGAAAACTATCGTATCCATCCAGATGAAGAAGCGAGACCACAGTGGAGCTACCTGTGTGTGGTATGAAGAAGGTTGTGTTGAGCGGAGCAAAAGAACAAATGGTATGGTAATGATAATGAATGGAACGATCTTTTTAAAAGAATTCCAAAAATTATTTTTGAAATAGAGAAGAAAGATCAGAAATGCAAAAGCTGGAATTACTATAACAGAGGGCTTGGATAACATTCCCAAAAGAAAGAGAATAATGGCATTAATGTAGCAGATAGTTATGCGGGCTTTAGATACAACTTTTTCCTTTAATATTTCGTTCTTGATTAACAGATATAGGGAAGAGAATCCGAAGAAGGCACTAAGCAATCCACGAAATTCAGTGATCCATACAACTGACTCTACCTGCAAAGGATGAAGCAGAAATACAAGAGTTCCCAAAAATACAGACAGATCATTTTTAATAAGCAGGCGAAGGATTTTGAAAACGATAATTCCATTAAGAATATGAAAAAGAATACTGAATAAATGAAACACAAACGGGTTGAATCCATCCACTCTTTGTCCCCATGGAAGAAGTGCACCGACTTCTTTTATCAATGCCCAAGCCGTATAAGACACAGGTATATACATTTGCGCATAGGGCTTCGTCCAGAAATGAAGAATGTTCTTGAAAGAAGTATATTGAAGATATCTGTTTTCGATCAGGTTAGGATCTTTGTCGTCCCATACAAATTCAAAGGACGTGCTCTGCCAGTACACGGCAAGGGGAATCAAAATAAGCAATAGATAAATGAGCAATCGAGATTTATTTTCTATCATGTTATTTCTTTTTAGAGACATTTTCTAAAGTTTTAATGAAATCAGAATTGACTTCTATGCCACGGATTTCAGCTTTTCGTATTTCATCCCACGCTTCATCATATTCTTTTAAATAATAATAAATAACTGCCTTACTTACATAGGCAATTGCAAATTCAGGATCGATTTCGAGTATAGAATTGAAGTATTTCAGGGATTCATCAAATTTCTTCTGCCCGAGCAAAAGATAGCCCTTTTTATAAAGCGCTTTTGTAAAACTGTTATCAAGTGCTACAGCTCGTTCAAAATCAGTATTTGCTCTTTCATACAGTTTTTTGCGCATATAGGCATTTCCTCTATTATAATATGCATTTGCTTCGGAAGGAGTTTTCTTGATACAGTGACTCCACAGAGAAATATTATTTTTCCAAACAGGAACCTGGAAAAGTGCAGTATTCACGGCAAAAATTACAATGAGTGCAATTATTAAAATTCTTAACGGCTTGAATGAAAAATGTCTATAAAACGTCCCCATTAAGAGCGCAATACCTATCATTGAAATGTACATATATCTGTCCGCAACTGTTGACCAATTCTGAAAAATAAAAGGTACAAGCCCCGAAACAGGTAAAAACCCGATAATAAAAACGAAATAGGCAAAACTAACATTCTTGATCTTTCTGCGATAAATAATAAGCAATATCAGAAATACAGTTGGAATTATCCATATGACGTATGAGTACCAGTATGAAAGCACAAGTTGAGGGGTACGTGCGTAAGAGGGAGAAAAATACAGAGGGGAAAGTATCTTCTTTAGATAGAAAATAAGAGAGTCCATCCAGATAAAAAGGCGTGAAAACAAAGGGACTTCAAAATTAATCACAAAAGCGGGTTGGATAGTTTTTGTGATGTAAATAACAACAATGGATATGATAAAATAAGGGATTGATCTATGAAGGATCTGTTTTAGACGAAACTTTTTAAACATTATGGCATAAAAGAAATAAACAAAGAAATGTATGAAATAATTTTTTCTTGTTTTCTGAAAGTGCCTTATCGGCTGAAAGAAGAAACAGCAATCCCCAAAATGTCGAAAAAAGACCACGAAATTCTGTAACCATCGAGACCGCTTCAGCTTGAATTGGGTGAACAAGAAAAATGAGCGAACCAATGAAAGCTGCCGCATTACCTTTCAGTATCTTTCGTAGAAAGTAAAAAACAAGAATACAATTAATGCTGTGGAAAAGGACATTAAAAAAATGAAAAAATGAGGGATTGAAGGCAATTCCCGTAAAAAATTTACTGAGTAAAGTTATGAAAAAAATCGCGGTGTAAGAAACTGGAATATACATTCCATAGTATGGATTGGTCCAGAAGTGGAGTAAGCTCTGAAAGGACAGCTTTTCAAGATAGGGATTCTGTACTAAATGAGGTCCATTATCATCCCATACAAAATCATAGGTAATCGTTTGCCCATAAATGATAAAAGTTAAAATGATCAGAAAAAGCACGACAAGTGCACCAGAAAATCTATTTGGATCCAATGCGCTCTTTATCATGAGGGAAAAAATTAAGAGTTATTTCTATATTTGTTCACATCGATATTATGCTTGTTGAATTTTTCGTATAGATTTGGACGCTTAATACCGGAAAGTTCTGATGCTTTTGTGACATCACCATTACATTTTTTCAGAATTTTTTCAACATATTTTTTTTCAAAAGTATCCTTCGCTTCAGAAAAAGATAGGTTCAACAGATTGTTTGAGTTATTCTCAACAGCTTCATGCTTCATATATATATTGCCCGGAAGATCTTCCAGCACCATTTTATTATGAGTTGCCATTGCAACCGCATGCTCGATTGCATTTTTCAGCTCTCGAATATTTCCTTCCCATTCTTGAGAGATAAGGACAGACATAACAGTATCTGAAATTTCAAGGTTTGGTTTGTCGTATTTCTCTTTAAATTCTCGCACAAATGCATTGGTAAGAAGCGGAATATCCTCCCTTCTTTCGCGAAGAGGTGGTATATGAAGATGAATGACATTAAGGCGGTAATAAAGGTCCTGGCGGAAATTACCTTCTTTTACTTCTTTTTCTATGTCTTTGTTTGTTGACGTGATAATGCGAACATTAACTTCAATATCCATATCACCACCGACCGGTCTGACAACACCTTTCTCAAGAACGCGCAGAAGTTTTACCTGAAAGGTCTTGTTGGTTTCTGTTATTTCATCAAGGAAAAGCGTACCCCCGTCTGCTTCCTGGAAATAGCCGACTTTATCCCTTATAGCGTCGGTGAAGGAGCCCTTTTTATGACCAAAAAGCATACTTTCAAGAAGATTTTCGGGTAGTCCGCCACAGTTTACTGTTACAAATTTTTTAGCTTTTCTTTTACTATTGCGATGAATAAGATCAGCCAAAAGGTCTTTGCCCACTCCTGTTTCACCGGTAACAAGAATAGTCGTGTCAAGATGGGCAATGCGCTTCACTTTTTCCATGACTTTTTGAATTGCAAGACTGTTGCCAATAATCTGGGTGCGGTCAAATTCCTGAGCTAGAATACTTCTAAGGCGCTTAATTTCCTCATGCTGCCACTTGGTTTTGAGTATTTTTTTTATGATGATTTTCAGCAGATCGAGATCTTCTACCGGTTTTTCTATAAATTCTTCCGCCCCGATCTTCATAGCTTCGACAGCCATTCCGATGGTAGCTTTTCCGCTTATCACAACCACTGCGATATGGGGCAAGCGCTTCTTTATTTGGGTGAGAAGCTCGATACCATCCGTTCCCGGCATGACCATATCCGTCATTGCAATATGGTAGGTGTTGTTCTCTAACTTTTCAATCGCTTCTTCAGCCGAATGAGCAGTGTCAATATCATATTCATCCTCGAGATGGCGGCGGAAAATATCCAGTGTATCCTGTTCATCATCAACTATGAGGATTTTGGCATTCTGTTTGAAGAATTCTGTCTGGATTTCATCATTTTTCATAGTTCAATTTCACTTTTATTAATATGGAAGAAATATTGTAAATGTACTTCCTTTCCCGAGTTCTGAGCGCACTGTTATATAACCACCATAACGCTCGACAATGTTCTTACAGATCGCAAGACCAAGACCAAAGCCGCCTTGTTCTTTCCCCTTTTTCGATGTATAATAAGGTTCAAATATCTTTGAATAATATCTTTCTTCAATACCTTCTCCACTATCGCGAACTTCTATTGCGATAAAGTCAGAAGTTTGATATGTGCGCACCCAGATATTTCGTTCTTTGCTGTCATGCATCGCCTCGATGGCATTATTTACAAGGTTAGTAAAACTTTGGCTTATATCGCTATATACCGCTTTCACAGTTGGGAGTTCTTTAAAAAGACTTTTTTCTAATAAAACATAATGCTTAAAGAAAAGATTGTGCTTCAATAGCTCGAGCTCCTGCTCAATGAGCAAGTTGATATCAATAGGTCGTATCATAGAGATATTATCCTGCTGCACTTTTCGTAACAAAGTTTTTATGGATTGAGAAATATTTTTAGCTGCATCAATAATCTTATCAACATCTTCATTATCTTTGTATTCTTTTTTTATAAGTTGGGCATATCCAAGTACGGAATTAAGCGGAGAGTTCATATTGTGTACCACACCCTCGACCCTTCTTCCGATCTCAGCTAATTTGTTACTTTTTATGATTTCCATCTCAAGCGCTTCACGGGCTCTTTTTTCATTAATTTCATGCGTTATGTCGGTTATAGTTGCAACCATGCGCAAGCCGATTGTGTCATCAACAGCTTTGATATTCAGGATAACGAATTTTACGAACTTCTTTTTACCAGGAAGATTTATTTCAAGACTGGGAATTGTAATGCTATCTTCATGTGCTTTTGATATAAAATCCTCGTCCAGCTGGATGAATTCAGAAAGATTTTTACCGATTATCTCATCAGAATGAATTAGCTCAAGAATGTCCATTGCGCTTGGATTACAAATAAGAATATTCATCTTTGAGTCCATCCACAGCACACCAATGTCAATATTATCAG
>MVCT01000034.1 GCA_002049945.1 Candidatus Cloacimonas sp. 4484_140 | reverse complement strand
CCGAGATTTCCCTTAAGATGTTTTCTGACAGAGATATTATTATTTTCGATCTCTTTGTTTCCGACAACGATCATATACGGGATCTTCTGCTTTTCTGCTTCCCGTATCTTGTAGCCGATCTTTTCATTCTGTACATCAATATCAGCGCGGATATTCGCATCTCTCAATGCCTGCAATATTCCCTTTGCATACTCAACTTGATGCTCGCTTATGGGTATGACCTGTATCTGCACCGGCGCGAGCCATACTGGGAAATTTCCTGCATAATGCTCGATAAGCACTCCAAAGAAGCGTTCGAGAGAGCCAAGCAAAGCGCGGTGGATCATGTATGGACGATGTGCTTCGTTATCTTCGCCGATATAGGTCATATTAAAGCGCTCAGGAAGATTGAAATCAAATTGAATGGTTGTACACTGCCAAGAACGGTCAAGGGCATCCTTGATCTTGATATCGATTTTTGGTCCGTAAAATACGCCTTCACCGGGATCGACTTTATATTCCAGTCCGGAAATTTCCAAAGCTTCTTTCAAAGATTCTGTTGCTCTTTCCCAATCAATATCTTCTCCTACATAATTGTCCGGCTGGGTAGAAAGGAATATATCATATCTATCAAAACCAAAGGATTTCAGGAAGAAAAGTGAGAAATCAAGTAATTTTACCACTTCTCCGACAAGCTGATCTGGGGTGCACATGATATGCGCATCATCCTGGGTAAAGCCGCGCACTCTCATCAAGCCATGCAAAGCACCGGATCGTTCATAACGATATACTGTGCCGAGTTCTGCATATTTGACAGGTAATTCGCGGTAGCTTCGGAGCTTAGATTTATACACCATAATATGGAATGGGCAATTCATGGGTTTGATGTAATAATCGATCTCATCGATCTGCATAGGTGCGTACATGCTGTCCTGATAAAAGTCAAGATGACCACTTTTTTCCCACAAAATTGATTTCCCGATGTGGGGAGTGTAGATTATCTGGTAACCGTCTCTGTAGTGTTCCTTTTTCCAGAAATCTTCTATGACGTCCCGCATGACTCCACCTTTTGGATGCCAGTGCACAAGCCCGGCGCCGACCTCTTCATAAAAGCCGAACAGGTCGAGCTCTTTGCCGATTTTCCTGTGATCTCGTTTTTCTGCTTCTTCCAATTTTTCAAGATGAGCACCGAGTTCTTTCTGAGTGGGGAATGAGATGCCGTAAATTCGCTGCAGCATCTTGTTTTTTTCATTACCGCGCCAGTAAGCTCCGGAAAATTTCAGAAGTTTGAAATGTTTTACCTTGTCTGTAGATTGAATATGGGGTCCGCGGCAAAGGTCCACAAAATCACCAAGCACATATATTGAAATGGTCTCATCTTTGGGCATTTCATTAATGAGTTCAATTTTGTATATTTCACCTAAGCTTTCAAACAGTTCAAGCGCTTCTTTGCGGCTCAGCACTTTTCTTTCAAAGAAGAAATTTTCATCAACAATGCGCTGCATCTCTTCTTCAATAAGACGCAGATCATCTTCTGTGAATGGAATTTCTTTATCAAAATCATAGTAGAAGCCCTGCTCGATAGCTGGACCGATCGCAACTTTCACGTCCGGGAAGAGACGTTTCACCGCCTGTGCCATTATATGTGAGCTGCCGTGCCAGTAAACTTCTTTTCCTTTTTCGTCCGAAAATTTATAAAAGAGAATGGAACCGTTTTCCTCGAGGGGTCGTGTCATATCAACCACAGTGTCATTGAATTGTGCACAGAGAGCTTCTTTGGCAAGCCCTTTGCTTATTCCTTTTGCGATCTCAAGGGGAGTGATCCCTTTTGGAAATTCCTTTTTGGAACCGTCCGGAAATGATATTTTGATATTCATGAGAGATCCTTATACAATTATATTTTGAACTTGTAAAATGTCTAACCGCTCAAAATGCAGTCAAGAAAATCGGATTTTGAACAGTGAAGAGTTTATTCTGTGTAATATTCCCGATTGGTCAGATAGTGATAATCTGTCCATGTGGAATTTTCATCAACCGCTTTTTCTATGAGATCTGATGCTCCCGTGACTTGGGCATCAAGATTGTCTGCATAATGAAGAATGAGCGCCTCTTTTGTTTTTGGGGGAACTGCAGCACCGTGTTCCCGTTCTCCGTGATGACTGAGAAGAAGATGCTGAATTTTCATGAGCAGATTCTGTGGAAAATTATTGATCTCCTCGCATTTGTCAACAACCATTTTATTGCCGATAACAACATGTCCAATAAGGCGTCCTTCGTCTGTAAAATCAATAAATGGTGCGAGCGTATATTCCTTTATCTTGCCGATGTCATGTAAGATAGCACAGGTGACGAGCAGGTCTCTGTCAATGCCGTCATATAAAGTGCTGACTGCGTCACAAATAGAGGTAACAGTCACTGAATGGTGAAGAAGCCCTCCAACAACATTATGATGCCAGTTCTTGGCAGCGGGTGATTTTGAGAACTTTTCCAGCAATTCCTTATCGTCAAAGAACAGATGCAGAAGCTTTGATAAGTATTCATTCTTCACAGAATCGATGAATCCAAAGAGTTTTTCTATGAGTTTGTTAGTATCTTTTGTTGTAGTTGGAGCAAAATCAGAAAGCTGGTATTCGTTTTCTTCTGCTTTACGTATATTACTTATAGATATCTGCATATTGTTTTCATAAGTCGTGACAAGAGCTTTTACCTTTACAATATCTCCCACGCTGAAGGCATCCTGAAATTTGGGTACATTATCCCAGATAAAGCCGGTTACTTGACCTGTTCTGTCCACACACATCACGCGTATGAAGAATTTTCCATTTCTGCTTTTTCTCACAGATTTCTCGCTTATCGCAAAGAAATCTAAAATTTCACTGCCCTCTAAAGGGCTCAAATCCTGAATAAATATTTTTTTCATACTACTCCTTAAATTTTTTTTTATCATTTTTTATTTTATACCACATATATGGGATTCGTGAAAAGCCATCCCTTGAGTCCGATAAAAACCTCGATCCGATAAAAGCCCTTCTCTGTGATCGGAAAGGATACTTTGTTCATGTACTCAGTATGAACTAGTTTCCCATTATGTATAATTTTTATATGACAATCCTGCTGAAGATAGATAAAAAAGTAAAGGTCTTTTTCCTCGAGTGATATCTCTTCACCTGGCAAAGCAAATTTTTCAGATAATTTTGACTCGATCCCGCAGTAGTACATGCGCGGGTCAGCATGAAGATAGTTCACAATGTATGAATTGCCATTTTTCAAGTATGCGAGGATTTCCTGGGCCGCATTATCGGAAGATATAGGTTGCCTGGTCTGGATGTTCGTTCTAATAGTTTTAAATAATTTTCTATGGGGAAGAAAGCTAATTGAAAAAGGACCTGCGGAATATCTATTCTCATGAGAATCTACACTCCCGATTCCGGCTTTTTTCAAACCTTTATTATTTAATTCATCCCATTTATTCAGGACTTTTTTGTTTGGTCTTTTTATTGATGTATTCGGGAAAAGTATTTTTGGTAATACGTTCCACGGAATGCGTAATCTGTCAGTCCATTCGGAGATGTAATTCCATATTTCAATGCCGTCAAAATCGTGTACATTCCAGGAGGTCCAATTGTAGGTGCGCGGTGCTCTCTTAGATCTTCTTTTTTCAAATGGATGAGCGATAAAACCAATTCCGCCTAATTTACGAGTTTTTTCCACATATTCTTCTGCACTCATCGAAAGTGGAAAAACTTCTTCAACATTGAAAATAAGGTAATGATTATTCTTTTCTGCATCATTCATCTCATATCCGATAAGAATATTCACTTTCGATTGCGAAATGGCTGAAAGGTCATTCTTAACTTCCAGAGAACGGTGATCGGTTATACAGATAAAATCAGCCTTAAGGTTTTCTGCTGTTTGCACTATATCCGCGAGACTTCCATGTCCGTCAAAGGAGTGCTCTGTATGAACATGAATGACTCCGGAATACTCGTATATTTCTTTACCAAATACTGATTTTTTTATCATATAAATTCCTGAATGCATTGACAAATAGGTATCCGAGCTGTCAATTTATTTGAGATTCACTCTAAAGGATAGAAGTAATTTTGATGATGCTAATTACATATAATAACAGGTTGATGTTAAAAACCTTGACGAAGAGTAAGTTAATTGGTATTTTATAAATATCAAAAATTCATTTGGGGGACAAATGAAAAAATATTTTATCTTCCTGATCACAGCAACACTGCTGTTCTGGGCAGGTTGTGATATTACTAAAGAAAACGATACAAATAATGAACCTATTGATATTAATGACATTGTAGTTCCTTATGACTTCACCTACAATACTTCTCAGTCAGTTGATGTAAACCTTATTGTGGCAACTCCGTCCAATGATCCGGTACATGGAATTGTCTTTAAAATCTACGGGTGCCATCCTGATGAGGGCGGGCATCTTATCGCAAAAGGTATCACTAAAGCAGATGGAGTGTATTCCACATCTTTAAATGTACCAGTAGGATGTGATTCCTTAACAGTAATTGGATATATGAACACACTTACTTTGCCAATAGTGAATGGAGAATTAAATTTTGATTATGGTAACTTTTCTTATGGAGAAAAAGGATTTGCTGATGGTTTTACATGGGATTCTAAAGCATGGTACTATCTTCCGGGGATCAGTTATAATGCGATGGGCACGCCATCTCCAATGGTGAATCAGACGGTCGATGCTGATCTTCTTACAAGAATAAATAATGCATTGCCTGAATATGTAAATGCTGTAACTGCTCATCCTGAGTATTTCTCATCAAATATTTCAACAAACTTGCTCCTTGATGTAGATGCAGACGTGTTCATGAAATTTGTTCATGAAGGTGCCGGATACAAGAATAGCTTGGGATTCTTTAATTTCCCAAATCTTGGCTCACTTCCTGTTGATCCAGCTACTCTAATAAGAACTGTAGTTTTTCCTAATTTGTCATTTCCTTCGGCTGGAGAGCTGCAAACAGGAGACAGACTCCAACTTGGTAGTTTTAGTGCTGGAACTTATTTTGGAACATTTCTTGTGAGTAACGGATGGATTTCCGGAGGAGGAGGTGTCAGCGAAACAAAACCTGTACTCTATTCTGTGAAGAAATATTATCCGGCTGCCGGTTCTCAGGTAGTCGTTTTGTATGATGGTCTCACAGAAAAGATTGTTGTTGCTTATGAAGACATCCCGCGACCAGGTGGAGATATGGATTTCAACGATGCAATATTTTTGTTTGAAGCAACACCTTCAGATGCTTTTAATACTGATAGCTTATACCATTTGACAGAGCCAATTGATGGCGATGGTGATGGCGTGCCGGATGATGAAGATGATTATCCAACTGATCCTGACAGAGCGTTCAATAATTATTATCCTGCAGAAAATGTATTTGGTACTCTTGCCTTTGAAGATAACTGGCCCAGCAAAGGTGATTATGATTTCAATGATATTGTGATCGACTACAATATTAATCAGGTTACCAATGCCAGTAATGAATTAGTTGATATAAAAGGTTCCTACAAACTGCGTGCTATTGGCGCAGGATTCCATAATGGCTTTGCCGTACAATTCCCCTTTGTTACCTCAAATTACAGTGTTTTCGATAATCATGGGCATTCTACAATTTCACGAGATGTCGGAACTACTAATGCTGTTGTAATACTTTTCCAAGATGCTTTCGACCTTATGCAGGAACCCGGAGGAGATCCAACAAGCTGGATTAATACGGTCGAGAGTGAACCTTATGTAAACCCGGCTGAACTACAATTCACTTATACATTAGGTACTCCTTTGGATGTTACCGGTTTGAGTTATTTACCGCCCTATAATCCCTTTATTTATGTAAATAATAACAGACAAAAAGAAATACATCTTCCCGATTATGCGCCTACATCCAAAATGGCTGGTACACCCTACTGGGGAACCGCAGATGATGATTCCGATCCTGGTACTGATAGATATTTCAAAACCTCAAATAATCTTCCATGGGCGATACATGTTGCTCAATCATGGGATTATCCGATCGAACTTAAGCAGATAACTTGGGCGTACCTGAAGTTTGCAGCATGGGCAGAGAGTGGTGGAACCGTACATACCGATTGGTATGATTCCTCTGTGCCCGGAAATGTAAACATTGACAATATTTACTCGCCTTAACCCAAGATTTATAAAACATATTAAGCCAGGCATAATGTCTGGCTTTTATTATAAAATAAGATTGACAAATTTTTTTCCAATAGCTTTCAAATAATTATGGCAGAGAAGAAGAAATTATTACAGAAAAAACTCAATCTACTTGATGTTTTCAGCATAGCAACAGGTGCGATGATCAGTTCCGGGCTATTCATACTGCCCGGACTCGCTTTTGCAAAAGCAGGTCCGGCAGTAGTAGTTGCATATATCCTTGCAGGCATTATTGTGATACCAAGCATGCTTGCACAAATAGAGCTCGGAACGGCAATGCCCAAAGCAGGTGGAAGTTACTTTTACATTGAGAGAAGTATGGGTCCCGCTGCGGGCACGTTGGGTGGATTTGCAAGCTGGTTCAGTCTGGCACTTAAAAGCGCATTTGCCCTTATTGGTGTCGGGGCATTTGCAAATCTGTTGTTTCCGGTTTTTACAGAAATGCATATAAAAGCAATTGCCATCGGATTCTGTATTATCTTTGCCCTGCTGAATATAAAAAGCGTAAAGCACACAAGCAGATTCCAGGTTTTTCTTGTATTATCATTGCTTGCTATGTTGTTTCTCTATTGTACTGTCGGAATCACAAAAGTAAATCTGCACAATTTCATACCATTTTCTCCAAAAGGATTTGGCGCAGTGATCCCGGTCGTTGGTCTTGTTTTTGTGTCCTTCGGAGGTTTAACGAAAGTGGCAAGTATTGCAGAAGAAATCAAAAAGCCCAAGAAGAATCTGAAAATGGGTATGCTGATCGCATTTATTGTAGTGATGCTTTTCTATGTGGCAACTATATTTATTACAGTAGGAGTGGTCGATGCAAGCAAGCTTGCGAATTCTCTTACTCCTATCTCTCAAGGTGGCGAGATCGTACTTGGACGAGTTGGCATGATCATACTGTCGATCGCAGCGCTATTTGCATTTTTTTCAACAGCAAATGCCGGCATCCTTTCTGCATCCAGATTTCCTCTAGCTATGAGCAGAGACAGGTTGGTTCCCGAGATTTTCGGAAAAATGGGTAAAAAGAGTCAAACACCAATTATCTCAATTATACTTACTGCGGCATTTATGATCGTCATGATCGCATTTCTGAATTTTGAGAATCTGGTCAAGGCAGCATCAACCATGAAGATCATTCTATTCTTATACACGAACGTCGCGCTGATCGTGATGAGAGAAAGCCGGATCGACACATACAGGCCCTCCTTCAGAGCACCTCTTTATCCGTGGTTACAGATTATTGCGATCATCATATACGCTTTTCTTATTTTTAAAATGGGAACTGTACCTCTGATTATAACTGCCTTTTTTATCATACTTTGTATTGTCTGGTATGTTTTTTATGTGCGCATGAGAGTACAAAGAAAGTCTGCGCTGGTGCATATTGTTGAGCGGATCACGAATAAAAAGATTGCCAGCACCACACTTGCAGATGAGCTCAAAGATATTCTTATAAGGCGTGATAATATTATTGAGGACAGATTTGATAAATTGGTAAAATCTGCAATTATTCTTGATCTTAAGCACTCAATAGAAGCTGAGGAGTTTTTCAACATTGTATCAGAGAATCTCTCCTCGCGGTTGAATATTCCATCTCAAGAACTGCATAACCTGTTCGTTGAAAGGGAGCAGCAGTCATCGACAATTCTTGAACCCGGACTTGCGATTCCTCATATTATTGTAAAAGGTGAGAAAAAATTTGATATACTTATCGTACGCTGCAAGGATGGTATAAATTTTGAAAAGGGTGAACCACCTGTTCATACAGTATTTGTTCTGATCGGTTCGATGGATGAACGCAATTTTCATTTACGTGCCCTCATGTCCATAGCTCATATCGTGAAAGAGCATAATTTTGACAAGCGGTGGTTCAATGCAAAAAATAGTGAAGAACTAAGAAATATAATATATCTTTCAACGCGAAAGCGAGAGACTCATGAAAGCAAATAAGGTTCTATATCGTGACACTAAGAACGGGAAGATCGCAGGTGTATGCAGCGGACTTTCCGAATATCTTAATGTGGATGTTTCATTGATCCGTTTGATATGGGTCATCTTCACCATTTTTGGCGGCGCAGGAATTTTGCTGTATATTATTGCAGCTTTGATCATACCCCACAAATTTGAAAATGATGTTGAAATAATTGTTGATGAAGATGATGATAATCGTCTCACAAGAGATATGGATAAAGCTGTAATTTTTGGTGTATGTGCAGGAATAGCAAGGCATTTTAATATGGAGGTGAGTATTGTCCGGATCATCTTTCTGCTACTGGGATTATACTTTGCTGCGGGAATATTCCTCTATATAGTGTTAGCACTCATTTTACCTAAGAATTAGAGGGAATGCACCTTTTT
>MVCT01000033.1 GCA_002049945.1 Candidatus Cloacimonas sp. 4484_140 | reverse complement strand
TTCTTTGTTTCATCAACCACAAGAATGCCCTGATCCATCGGGAAGCTGATGGGAGTTGCAGAGAGTATGTTCGAATGCTCTGTTTCCCCGGAAAAATAACCGGAAACCACACCGTATGAAATCTTATAATAGTATGTAGTACCGTTCACGACATCAAAATCCACGTAACCAAGCTGATCCCCGGGTACTTCTGCGATAATCACAAAATCTTCACTGAGATTTTCACCCTGGGAAATGATGTTGGGGAACTCTTCCCACATGAGAGATACCATGCTGTTACCCGGAAGCGCTGAAGTGAGTTCAGGAAGCATATAGGTATTCCCTCTGTCCAATATCCAGTAATCGGGATCGAATTCAATTTCCAAAATATCATCACCAATTGTATATTCCGCATATGTGAATTCTGGTTCTGTTTCCATTAGGATTGTTTCTGTACCGGATGATGTTGTAACTCCAAATGGGATTGTCATATAAAACTGGCTGGTAGTGGGAGAAGTTGATCGGCTTATCATGAGCAGGTCGGGATCACGCAAAGAGCCATCGGTTTTCAGATATGCATATTCAAAACTCGGTACACCGCTTCCATAGATCCAGCCCTCAAAGAAGTCTTCAAAATCTCGTCCGCTAACATCCTCGCACACAGATTTGAAATCTTCAGTGATCACACAGCCGTTCTTGTAAAGCGAGAAGTATGTTTGCAGAATATCAAAGAATGTGCTGTCGCCCACTGCTAGCCGTATCATGTGCAACACGGATGCAGGTTTTTCATAGGTTGCCGGTGTGAAATACATCAGGTATGGGGGATCATATACGGTATAAGTGTTGCTTCCTGCCCAATTCAGATAGTATGTATGAAATGATGACTGCACATAATTGCACATCGCATCATATCCTTCTGTGCCTTCTATATAAAGGGCTTCGGAATATGTGGCGTATCCTTCGGAAAGCCATACATCCTTCCATGTCAGTGGCGTCAGGCAGTCTCCAAACCATTGATGTCCGAGCTCGTGCACGAAGATCATTTCATAAGTTCCATATCCGTTGATAAGTCCATTTCCGATAGAGGTCATAGTTTGATGCTCCATGCCGCCATAACCGCCAAAGATATTACATTCTGCTGCGCCGTATTTTTGCCAGGGATATTCTCCAAAACGGTTTTCAAAGATGCTCATTGCAACTGGAATACAGGCAAAATCGTTCTGTGCAGCGCCAAGATGACCTGGATATACATAGTTAATGATAGGCACTCCAGGATAGGTCTGCTCAAACGTGCTGTATGCACCGATGCAAATGGAAACAAGATAGGTCGCGATCGGATCAGTATTATCCCAGGTGAAGGTTTTAGTGCCGTTCCCATTATCTACTTCACTCTCAAGCAAACCGTTTGAGGCAACAATCAGGTCATCTGGAACTGTTATAATAGTTTTCGTAGTTGCTTTATCCCACGGGTGGTCATACCCGGGCCACCAGTAACGCGCTCCGTTTGGATCGGAATAAGTATAAATGTATGATGACCAGTGTATACCTGTGCTGTAGCCGTCATTGCTGAGCACGGGATATCCTTCGTAAAAAACCTGTGTGGTAAAATTTTCCCCAATTGAATAGGTCTGATCCAATGTAATTGTCAGAATGCCGTCTGTATATGTGTATACTGCCGTAGTTCCATTCACACTAACATCGGTTACATCGAGACTTTCTAATTCATAGGCGATCTCGGACAGACCGTTTTCTGTGGCAGTGACTTCTGCAAAGACATTTCCTTCGACATAATGTGTAGTTGGAAATAATTCAATCGTGATATCATAATGCTGCATGTCAAAGCCGTGCAACGAATCAGCGCGATGGGTGTAAAAATGTTGTTGTGATACATCTTTATGGAAGAGTTCGCGGGGAAGATAGTCTGCTAAAAGTGTTATAGAAAACATGAACAGAAAAATCAAAAGAAATACTATATATTTCTTCATTGAGTGCCTCCTTTGAACCACATTAAAATATTAATGAAATCCTTTAAAGAAAAACGGGCAGGCGATCCATTTCTTTGATCAACCTGCCCAAAGGTTTAATGCTATTTGAAATTTAATCGAAGATTTTCTTTTTCGGTCTCGCGAACGAATCTCGCATCTGGTATTATCTGCAGGAAAAGTTCTGCGGTATTCCACACAATTCCTCCGAGCAGATGCCCACCAAGCATCTCGTGAGACCGCTCTGCAAGAGCCACGTGCACATGCCACTCATGCTTGCCAGCAGGATTGATATACATATCACCGCTGGTAGAAACCAACTCTGCTGGATCGCTGATCGTCTTTATCTGATAAGTTCCATCACGATAATAACCGATCTTAGCGCCCTTGAGCATGCCCACACCATTTATGATAATCGCATTTTTCAGATCCTGCTTCTCTGCAAGGGAATTGAGCTGAGACAGAAAATCCTCGCCATGAAGCATTCTGATACAATAGATCGAGTCGTATTTTTTTTCTATCATAATACTGCTATAGTTATTTAAAGAATTCAATAATCACTTCTGCTACTTCCAGTCCCACGCGGTCTTGTGCTTCTTTGGTCGAAGCGCCAATATGTGGAGTAACAGACACGTTTTTGTGAGAAACAAGTTCTAAATTTTTTGTTGGCTCTTCTTCAAAGGAGTCGATTCCTGCAAAGGCAACCTTGCCCGAGTTAAGTGCATCAAGAAGCGCCTTTTCATCTACTACGCCGCCACGCGCACAGTTTATGATCATCACGCCGTCTTTCATCTTTGCAATTGCATCTGCATCGATAATATAGTGTGTGCCTTCAGTATGGGGAATGTGAAGAGAAAAGATATCCGAACGCTTCAGCAATGTATCAAGATCAACAATTTCCACATTCATATCAGTCTCTTTGACATAAGGATCATAGGCAAGCACTGTCATATCAAGAGTAATCGCTTTTTTTGCAAGGGATTTCCCGATATTGCCAAGGCCGATAATACCGAGAACTTTGCCGGCTACTTCTTTGCCCTTGTACTGCTTCTTGTTCCACTCGCCATTTCTCATGGTGATATTCGCTTGAGGTAGAAATCTGTAAAGTGCCAGCATGTGTGCAAGTGCTAGCTCGGCAACGGATTGCGAGGAAGCTGTCGGAGTATTCGAAACTGTGATACCTTTTGAACGGGCATATTCATGGTCAATGTTATCAATACCCACACCGCCACGCACGATGAGTTTGAGCTTGTCTGCTGCATCGATAGCTACCTTGCGGACTTTTGTCGCACTGCGAATCACAATTGCATCATATCCCTGGATCATGTCTGCCAATTCTTCAGGGGTTTTCTTATCCGTTTTGATATCAAGATCATGTCCTGCTTTTTCCAGCAGCTCGATACATTCTGTGGAAACAGGATCGCTAATTAATATTTTTGCCATTACGCCTCCATTGAGATTTTATTTTTGCAAATATATCATTTTTTTGATTTCTGATGAATAATTTTTAGATTGGATCTGATAGAAATACAAACCGGCACTTACTTCTTTGCCCTTTTCATCCTTTCCATCCCAAACCGCTTCTATCATTCCCAAACTGGGGTTTGGGAACGAGGTAAGTGATTTAACAAGCTGTCCTTTCAGATTATAGATCTTTAATATTGGATCTTTGAGATTTTCCGACATTGAGAATGTAATTGTTGTGAATCCCCTAAAAGGATTCGGGAAATTCTGCTGAAGTATAAGTTCATTTTCATGTGGAGGATCATTAACACCCACAAGTTCTATTATAGCCACATCATCAATATACCAGCCATAATAATTATGCTGGGAATAATCCGAGCCAAAATGCCAGCGGAGCACTATTTCCTGGTTTTTATAGGATTCTAAGCTGAATTGAGCTAGCGTCCATTCATCACGTGTACCGCCATAACCCTGTTCCCCAAGCGCACTGATATTGCCATCATATCCGCCTACAGGTGTCAACAAACCAAACGAACTTCCTCCGTTCGTTGAAATACTCACATTACCTCCATCCCACATTGTAGTACCTGCTTCAAAATTATACAGATGATAGAACTCCAGCATAGGATTGTTACCGAGCTGGATCGCAGGTGAATCAAGATACCAGTGGGCATTGTCAACATAGAAACCGCTGAGGTTTGTAGCCCATACCTTTATTCCTGAATATGCAGTGATACCCCCTGCCGAGGGCTCTCCCCATTGCCAGCCGCTCGGATCGTTGCTGGTGAATCCGCCGTCATTTTGCTCAAAATCCCAGAACAGATAGGGTGCAAAGAGATCAAAGTCGATGATATGGTTATCTTCTGTGACAGTAATATCTTCTGTTAAAGTACTATATCCGTCTGCCGAAACTTTAAAGGTGTAAGTGCCCTCTACCACATTATAAATCGCATAGGCACCGGAAAAATCGGTCTGAACCGGAGTATGAACGGAATCCATGATCTCAACGATTGCATTTCCGATAGGCGCGCTTGTATCACCATCCCGAACTGTACCTGTAATATCGATTGTTTGTGCTTCCTGCAATTCCACATCCACTCTCGTTGCGCCGGTATCCACAACGGTAATATTGGTGATAGTTTGAGGAATAAAGCCGTAGCTGGAAACTGTAATATCATACACTCCCGGAGAAAGCATGCGGTGATAATTTCCCAAATCAGGGTCAGTGAATACTTCGGAATTGTCAAAATCATGATCAACAATTGTGATCATCGCATCAAGAGGATTGCCGAGTGAATCTGTTACGATTCCGCGAATGCCGTAATATACATTTTGAATATATTTTATCATAGAACGCTTGTTATAAGTCCAGTGCGCATCAAGCTGTGATTCGGGAAGTAGCTTTGTATTGGAAATCTCGAGCGTTACCTCTCTGCACGCCTGGAACCAGTTCATATAATCCTGGCGTCCACCGCTAATTGTGTACCAGGCATATCCATTTGTGATACCATTATTCAAATATGTCATATAGCCGGCTGGTGCATACAGATGAACTGTGTCGGCATAAGCACGTGAGATATCAATATACCAGTCATCATCAGCATGAAGTACAGCCCATGTATCCCACGGATAGTTCACGACTTCTGCTCCGCCGTGGAAATTTGCAGAATGGATAAAGGAATTTGCCTCTGCAATATCCATCATAATTATTGTTTCGGGCTGCCATGCATGACCATCGGGATGAGGTCCGTCTTCGGGATCAGGAAAATTTCTATTGAGGTCAACCCAATTGGCGTTATATCTCGTAGCTCCATATACGGTATTGTTTCCTCCGGCATAGGTTCCATCAGGATTTGCCAGCGGATTGATCCAAATCTCTATCTCGTTCACCATTTCTGTTACTTCCGGGTCAAAGCCGTAACCAGATAACAGGTAGTCGATCAATCTGAGCATCAGCACGTATCCGGTAGTTTCATCTCCATGCATAGTTGCTGTGTACATGAATTCCGGCTCGTCCTCTTCGATGCTGATATTATCAGAAATAACTGCAAAAAGGAGTTTTCGTCCATCAACGGAATTTCCAGCATCCTCGATCCTGCAGAGCGTGGGATAATCTGTTGCGAACTGGTACATCATAGTGAGGTACTGATCATAGGTAGGATAATAATCCCACTGGCGCGCTTCACCAATAGTCTGTGCCATGCGTGGTTCATACAAACTGCCCGGATGAGGTAATTTTATGATCTCATATCCAAGAGCTTCGAGTTCGTTGAGTTCTTCCGGATTTGCATAAGCATACACGGTATTACCCCTTACATTATCAATAGATACTATCCGTGTGAGCTGCTGAAGTTCGCTTTTTGCGGTTATTTCAAAACTAAAATAGATTTCCTGTGCTGCAGGTGTTGTGCTTGCATACAAACCGCTTGCAATGAGAAGGATGAGCGAAAAAAATAATGCGTGTTTCATTATTATACCTTTCAAAATTTATTTATTTTCATACACGAGGATTTTGGGATTCTGTCCCCGCCATTTATTGTATTCTGTTTTAACTTCAAGCTTGAAGAAATTTTCCTTATCTTCGTTCGCAAAGGTGATGATATTCATATAATACATCTTGCCGTCCTTGCCGCGGAAGGATTTCTGGGGAAGCTCCACGATGATATCTCTGTTTTTTTTCAAAATAGTGATCTCATTAAGAAAGACACCTTCTGTAATCTCTATGACGGCTCGTGCCTGGACGATGCCTGTGTTTATGTCTTTAAATTTTATATTCATAATTTACCTGATCTGTCCAATATCTATGAGCATATCTTCAAACCATTTCTGATGAATGTCAAATGGTTTTCCGCTATTAATTCGTTGGAATCCTATACAGCGGAGCTCGTTATTATTATCTTCGTCGAGGGCGACTACACCGCTCTGTCCATTGAGTCCGCAGCGGGCTGCTTCCACGCAGGTTCTCTGAATGAGATCGAGGTCTTCTTTGTTCGGAGGTGCAGAACGTGCGAAATATCCGCTCTTTTGTACAAGTACTTTATCTGCTTTCAGCATGGTTTTAAAGCGTTTTGCAAACCACTGTCCCGGATTGAGCTCGTCAAGACGAACATGCCCGAATGCATCGCGCTGTACCGGCTCTCCTTTTGATTCCATTTCGGATACAATCGTTTCCAAACCCGCACCTTCGCTGAGGAAGATGTTCACAGAATCCTTTCCATCCATGAGCTGATTCAGGCGCTTTTCCTCTTCATCAATATCAATGCCCATTTCCGGAATGTAGATCGCATCGATATCCCAGCGTTCACGCGCAAGAAGTATATCCGGCAAAAATCTTTTTTTGTTAAGTCGTTTCCTATACTCTCTCGCAGTAGCTGCAGTTAGCCATCCGCAATGGCGTCCCATGACTTCATGAATAATGAGCTGGCGTGAGCTGGTCGTGTTTTCATTAGCAACATTCTCAAAAAATATCGCACCCTGTTCCGCAGCAGTTGCAGCACCGAGAGTCTGATATATCGGGATTACATCATTATCGACAGTTTTGGGAAGTCCCACCACAGTGAGGTCATAGCCGTTCATTTTCAAATAGGATTCAAGCTCGAATGCCATGATATTCGTATCATCTCCGCCGATAGTATGGAGGATGGACACATTATCTTTGACAAGCTGCTCTGCGGCAACTTGCAGGGGATTCTCACCTTCCTGAATATAGCCCCTTTTTATGCAATCTGCAACATTTGTGAGTTTTACGCGGCTATTCCCCAGTACGCTTCCGCCGTATTTTTGCAGGCACTTCGCTTTTTTTCTTACCTCTTCGGAAATAAGTATGCTGCTGTCTGTGAGCAGTCCTTTAAAGCCGTTCAGATACCCGATGATCTCCATGTCCGGCACGAGCCGAGTGTATTCGGTTATCAGACATCCTGTGGATGCTGAAAGGCAGGGAGCAATACCCCCGGATGTGAGGATTGCAATTCTATCTTTTTTCTCACTCATGTAGCGTACTCCATTATAGGTTTTAAATCACCAAAACTAATCCCTACACCTCTGGCAGTATGCACTAAATTGGAGTGCACATTGACCAGATTATAGGTGTTGATGGCATCTTTGATTGGGACACTTTTGATATCATTATTTTTATAGGCAACCATTTCGCCAAATTTTCCTTCAATGACCATTTCAAATGCTTTTACGCCGAACTGTGTTGCAAGAATTCTGTCAAAGGCACAGGGAATTCCGCCGCGTTGTAAATGCCCGAGAATCGTAACGCGAATATCTGCCTGCGCACCTGCATCTCCAAGTTCCTGTTTGAGCCGTATTCCTGCACCGCCGAGCTTGAAATTGTGGTAGCCGATCTCATCAACTTCCTGCCCCACAACGCTTCCATGCTTGGGATAAGCACCCTCTGCAATGACGATATTTGCAAAACCTCTTCTGTCTTCAGTACGTTCTTCCACCTTTTCTTTCACTTTTTTAATATCATAAGGAATTTCCGGAATAAGGCATACTTCTGCACCGCCTGCTATAGATGAATAAAGCGCAATCCAACCGGCTGCACGTCCCATCACTTCGAGAATGATAATTCTGTGATGGCTTTCTGCGGTTGTCACGAGTTTATCAACTGCATCCGTTGCGACTTCCACCGCAGTTTGAAATCCGAATGCAAAATCAGTTGCGGAAAGGTCGTTATCTATTGTTTTAGGAACGCCAACAATGTTGAGTCCCATTTCATAAAGATTTTGCGAAATAGTCTGCGAGCCGTCCCCACCGATATTGATGACAGTGCTGATATTCTCTTCTTTCAGGATTTCCAGCATCTCTTTTGAGCGGTCGATCTCTATCCAATTGCCGTCTTTGTCCTGCTGGGGCCACGCAAAGGGTCCACCTTTATTTGTAGTACCGATGATCGTTCCTCCACGCACATGAATACCCGCTACAGTTCGATTTGAGAGTACGCGTAACTCACGGGGATCTTTGAGAACGCCGTTAAAACCGTCAATGCTTCCGACAATCTCCCAGTCGTTTTCCTGTGAAGCACGTTTTACGATGGCTCGGATAACCGCATTAAGACCCGGGCAGTCGCCGCCGCCCGTTACAACTAAACATCTTTTTTTCATAATAAATATAATATTCTATTTTACTAATAATGTAATTAGTTTTATACAAACTTTCTAGATCTAAACCTTGCGAACGGTTGCAAACCTTCGCAATGGTTGGGAAGAAAAAAAATTGAACGCAGATGGAACTGATTAACACTGATCCAGAAAATATAATGAGGAAAACTGAATTTATTTCTTGAGCTTTTAAATCTGCGTGGGTCTGTCTGTCGAGGTGTATTCCGATTTATCGGAAGAAGATTAGTATGCTATTAGTTTAAAATTGGAAGATGAAAATGAAAAAGACCCAACTACTTTGGACTATGCTGAATAAAAACACACTCCGTCTTCCAATCCAAGTGAAATAGGAAACAGGGATTTCACAGGACGGGCAGGTTGGAATCCACCCCTCTT
>MVCT01000032.1 GCA_002049945.1 Candidatus Cloacimonas sp. 4484_140 | reverse complement strand
TCAAATGGAGGATCTTCTCCACCGGGTGCTTCCATATCATAGTCAAGCATACAGGTCAATGTAGCTTCACAGGCATCCGTTAGGTCGATGTCCGGTGTGTATAGATAGTAAATTGCGCTGGTGCCGTACTCATGGAGTACTTCATCACCGCAATACCATGATGTGCCAGCGTTATAACCATTATAGGTCGAAGCATGCCAATCAATTGCATTAGCTGTGTTTCCAATATAGAAAGACCAGTATTCATCGGGATAAACTGCGTCAGGTAAACTGCTTCTGTAAGCAAAATCAATCTCCATTAATCCGTATTCGTCTGTTAGCTGAATGGGATTCGAGCTGATCCAGTTATATCCTTGATATGCAGGGTTATCAGCGATCCACCATGAATGTGTGGGGCTGTTAAAATCTGTATCAACCAATTGCCAGCGACCGGCAATTTCAGGGACCCAGGGATCAGTTGTATGCTCGATAACTGCATCGATACACCATTCATAATCTGCGCCGTAATCATCAATAACATAAGTCCAATCTTTTACAGTGGGAAGCTGTTCGACTGATCTGTTTTGTCCGGATGAACCGTCATCTGAAACGATATTCACAGTATCACCGGCTTGTACACTATAAGTTATAAAGAAGTCTGCTGCTGGGTCAACTGCGATTGCAAGAGAAGTAAGGTCAACGTAATTCCATGTACCAAGTACTGGTGTTACAGTAAGGCTGCCCAATCCTGCTCCCGGATAACCTGTGCCATCATCTGCATAAACATGAACATCAGCATTTCCCCCATTTCCGGAATACCAATAGAACCATGCACCTACAAGGTCGCCGGGTCTATAAGCTGTGAAACGAGTACCAAATTCAAGCGCTTCTTCCGGACAATACCAGACATAAGCAACACCGTTATAATAGAAAATATCATCTTCTGCTTCAAAGTTTTCGTGATAAGTTAGAACCATTCCTTCCGGTTCCGGTGCATCACGATAAGGATTCACATCTTTTGGTGCTACTCTGTGAAGTTGTTCATCAGGAGTAAAGTTCGGGTGTAATTCAAAGTTAGAAGGTGTACTTTGTGTCATTTCTCCACTTGTTTGATTGGTTGCAAACGCAAGTGAGGTAACGAACAAAGCCACGATCGTTAATCCAATAAGTTTTTTCATTTCGTCTCCTCCGATTTAATAAAATCAGATTTCGTTAACATAAATTAAAAACCTAACTTAGAAGTTAATAAAATTCCCCTTAGGGTGTAACCAGTTGATAAGCTATGAGATAAAACTGGTTTAAGGCCTATCTTAGACATTAACATAGCAATCATTTCTTTTAACATAACCTCATCTTTTTTCATTATAAAGACTAGTTTTTTTATAGCGTTTCCAATTTTAAAAATATTACTGTTGCTTGTCAAATTTATTATAAAGAGAAAATAAATAAATACTATTAATGGAAAATAATAATCTTGAAAACATCATCAATCCTTTTCCCGTTAACTATCAATTTATAAAAATATACTCCGTTTGATGGAACATCACCATCCTCATCTTTCCCATTCCATAACACTTGATTATATCCTGCATGTAGGATCTGATTATCAATTATTTTTATCTTCCTTCCGGCAATTGTAAAAATCTCAATATCTACGGAAGCATCGCCATCAAGATAGAAGGTAAAATAAGTATGATCATCCATTGGATTTGGATAATTCAGCACTGTTCGCACATCGATATTATCAGGACTTTTTATCTTAAATTCAACTTCTTCAAAGGCAACTTCGTTTAAGTTATCAAAAACTTCTAATCTTAGGGTGTGAATACCTGCAGGAATTGATTCCAGTTGATACTCAATCGAACCTTTTATATAGGAGTCCAGATCATATACAAAATATTCAGTGATATTATATTCATCTTCATTATCAACAGTTAATAAAATGCGATGACCAGGATAATTAGTAATATTAACACCGTTACTATCAAGGATTTCTATATATACAAGAGGTGATGAAGAAACATAATCTCCACTCTTAAAAGCATCATTATCCATCCACATTGTGATCTGCGGAGGTCCGTCATTCTCAGATTCTGCATATCCATTTATGATAAGATCATGATTTTTTATATCATCACGTTTATTATAGCGCATTGCAACATCTACTTCTTCTGAGGAGCTTTCCGAGTAACTCAAGATATGACCTAATTGTCCACCATATATATCATCAGGAACGATAAAGCCAAAATCAAAATCATAATCCTGTGTTGAGACTGGACCTTTAAAAATCGCCTTTCCCTTTTCAATAAAAGTTGTATCTTTTGTCACCCATACGTTTTCGATTTTTTCCTCATATTCATATACCTTGTCATAATCGGTATCATAAACTACAATAAAAACTTCATCAAGCTGACAACCGGTTGTATCAATAATTCCCCGTAATTCGGCAGTTTGGCGTGCCTGGAGCGAATCGGCAAGCTCTTGAGCAATGGTAATATTTCCTCTGATTGCAGGTAAAGCAGATCTCAACATTGGATCGCCAAAGAGCAAATAACTTTCATAGGACTTCGGTACACTTCCACCCTTAGAAATTATAACTGCCTCCCCTATTCTTATTCTTTCACTTGCACCATTAACAATATAATCAACTATCCTTGTGCAAGGTCCATACCCACCTCCACGAGTTGCTGCAAAAGCTGCTACTGCTCCTCTGTTTTTTGTATATAAAAATCTTTCAACTGTGCATTCTATGGTATTAGAATCAAAATATCCGATATTACATGAAGCAGCAATAAAGAAATTTAACATATCCCCATTGTTTAATTTACCAATATCTCTGCTCGCTCTAAAATAATCCTCATCACCCATGACATCATAACCGCCATGACCAATGTAATAGAACACTGCTGCACCTTCATTTATTTTTTTAATGAGATCTTTATTTGCCTCAGGGCGTTTTTTGAACTCATCAAGAGGATAACGAATTCCATAAACTTCTACTAACTCAACATTATCTTCAATAAAGCGAGCACATAACTCAGCATTGTAAGTATTTACTGTTTCTTTATGACGACCATCTTTAAGAAAATCATCCGCACACAGGATCACACGGTTGCGCCAGTAACCATAATTTGGTTGAGTAATATAATCAATTGTCTTATCTATCATAATTTCCATTTGAGAACTAGTATAACCGGGAAAACGACCTATCATCAAAGAAGGATTTGTATTTGTAAAATATACAAATTTGTCATCAGATACAGTTGTTACTTTTAAAAATGGAAGGATTTTATTTTTTTCTTCAGAGCCCGGTTCATAACCACGAAAGTCATTGGTTCCATCACCGGCGAGCACTACATAAGATAATTTTCTTTCCGGAATTATGGCATAATAATCAAAACCGTATTTTAGGAAATATCTCACTGCAACGACATCGGTCAAACCCCAAGAAAATTCATCATAAATATCATCGATATTCACAACCATCACATTCAAGCCGTCATACTGAATATGAACATCTGCAAGCTCTTTTGATTTTTCCCAAAATTGTGCCGGTGTAATTATAATAGCTTCAGTATTTGCAAGTGTTACTTCATCTCTTAGATATGAACGTATTTCTGCGCCATTCAAATACACAAGTGGTTTGAATTTTTCTTCAATCACATCCGGAATAATATATCCCCCATTGCTGACAATACAGAATTTTGTGCCAGCTGTATCTGAGGTCGCTTCAAATGAGAGGGTGTTACTTGCATAATTATAATTTGTGATTTTAGAAGCTTGATCAAATTTTCTTATCTGGAATATCTGAAGCTCATTATTAGAAACATTTGTCACATTAACAGTGTATTCTAAACTATCTTGAGGGAGGGAAAATTCGAGATAATTATTCTCCATCTTTAGATTTTTCGTGTAGCTAATCTCGTAATAATCGAAATAGAGTGCTTGAGAGCTGGATGCTGATTGTACAATCTTTAGTGTATTCTTCCCATTTTGGAAGAAATTTCCTGTATAGGTAATGTGTGATCCCCTCGATGTATATTTAGTTAGTAATATTCCGTTTACATAGGTTGTAATAGAAGAATATGGATTAATATTGAAATTTATAATAAGTTCCTGTGGCTCGTTTGTGTTGAGTTCAGAAACAGAGAAATCGAAGTTTTTAGTTTTTGCACCGCTTCCTATAAAACTCTGCCAGTACCATACTATTCCATCTGGTTCAGAACGAACTTTTTCTTTTTCGAAATGCTCGGAATAACGGTATGTTGTAAGCGTTTCCCGTTTTGTTTGATCGCGGGTAGATTTGTTTTGAGAATTGTTATGTGAAGTAATATCTGTATTATAATTATAAGTGAGCCAATAGATATTTTCACCTGTGTATGGATTAAAATATTGATTATAGTCTTGGTTCAATTGGAAGCCATTTGTACCTCTTACATAAAAATACACTGTGAAATCAGAACCGTTTGCACTTACGAATACCGGCACTTCTTCAAATGGATATAACGAATTAAAGATATCACGATCTTGTGAATATCCCCCTCCATTGAATACCTTTATTTCGTTTGGGTCGAGATTTTCTACGTCTATTCCAGCTTGAGATAATTCCTGCTTAGTCAGCTTACAAATTCCACTTTCAGTAATAGGTATCTTGAACCATCTGTCTGCATGTGAAAAAGGATTATCCTGCTTTTGAACTCGTTTCTCCGAGCTCCAATGTTTAGAAATATCAAAATTGATTATGGTATTTTTAAAAATCTTTTCAAAATTCTTATCAGTAAATGGGTTAGCAGCTTTGTTGCCGGTGAGCGAGAATGATAGCTTAAGCTTATCGACGATTTTAAGTCTATTATTATGAACAGTGAATGGACGTATAATCACCATTACAACTGTCTGTTGCCGCCAGAGATAAGGTTCGGATATTTCGAGTAATTCTTTCGATGTTTCGGGTAAATAGACATCCTGTTTTATCTCATAAACATGAGTATAAGTTTCATCTTGAGATTCTTTTATAAATTTTGGGAACGGAGCGACAGGGGCAGTTAAATCAAAAAAACTATCCTCTTTTAAAATAATAGTAGAATGCACATTCCCATTTGTAGGTACTCCGATCAGAAAAGAATAATAAGGAAGATCGATCCTTCCTTCGATCTCTTCTCGTTTAAGTTCCGGACATTCGATATATGAGTATCCTTCTCTTGAAAGAATCTGATATTCGGGAAGAATGAATTCAATTGTAAGATTATCTGTAGTTGATCGTAATACTGAAACTGTCAAATCTCCAAACAAGGGGCATGTAATAAATATACCCACCAGCAGAACTATGACAGATACTCTTTTTTTATTCAAAGTAGATGCTAATTAGCTTCAAAATTTTCTGCTTTATCAGTGGACTTTTTGATTTTCTTTATGATCGTGCCGATACTCTTTTTCACATAGTGGTTTCGTTCTTTCTTTTTTGCATCCGAACGCAATCTTTTTTCACAAGATTTATGACTTGGCATTGAATCTCCTAAAATTTCTAATTTTGAGCAAGAAAATTGCTGAGTGGATTTTTTGTCAAACTTTGCAACACTGAATTATCTCTTCCTTATCAGCATTGAGAGCAACTTTTTCAGCACAAATAAATTGAGTAATGAAAACAAGCAGAAAAACAATATTAAAATCAGAATATTTCTCATTCCAAGAATGTTTATCATTCCAGTAAAGAGAGCTGCTGCTCCAAAACTCAACAATGTGAGATTATGAAAAAAGAGCTCAAGAAAGATGAGTAAAAGTCCAGCGATTATCAAACTAAGCCAAATTATCATATTGAGAACTATTTATCTTCTTTATCTTTGTGCTCTTCGGAATTTTCGCTTTCCCCGCTTCTTGGTTTTCTGATATATTTTCTCTTTATTTTTTTCTTTGAACCATAATCATATCCATATCCATAACTTGAAGTAGAACCATAACGGGATGGTTTACCATGCGTAGTTTTTATGCCAAGAATTGAAAAGAGTTTTGTGAATAGGATTATGATAAAATAAATCACAAAAAGTGCTACAGAAATGAAGAGTAAAGAAATCACAAATGTTGCGAGAAAAGATTTGAATGCGTGTTGTGTGACATCTGCTCGAGAAACAAATTTGGAAATATCAATTTTCGCGAGAACATTATTTGTCTGCTGCTTTTTAGCGGTAAGGGACTGCCTTAATGAATCGAGAGTATCGTTTTGCCGCTTCAGATTTTGCTGAAGATTCTCTGTCTCATAAACACTTCGCACTTGCGTAAGATCATTAAGTAGTTTTTCTTTTATCTTTTCCTCATCTTTAATCCTCTGTTTTAGAGATTCTATCGGTGCCGATTCTGCTGACTGAACAAGTTCATCAGATTTCAATTCTTCATGATTCCGCAGCGAGGTAATTATCTCTTTGTAGTCATCACGTGGAATTTCTATGAGCTTTGCAATATTGTTAGATGAACTCTTTGAATAGATTGTATTGAGATCGTTGGTAATAATAATATCATCAACAGCTCGTTTTATTTCCTTTATATCTTTTGTGATATATTTTAACTCAATCTTTGTATCATATTTTGATTTGTTGAACATTTCTTCAGCTTTTTTGGGTGTCTGCCCCATTATATCAGAGGGCTTTAGAAATGCGTTGATTATCTGTGATTTGCCAAATGCAATTATTAGTGCGATAATTACCACACCGATCATTATAACATTTTTGATTCTTCTGGTAATATAAAGAGCTGTCATTAATCCTTCTTCTTTCTATTGTTTTTTGATATTTCTCTTTTGGATATTATTCCATAGCGTACTGTTGCAATGCAAAGTAAGGTCACTCCAATTAATATTGTCAAAATTTTTACATTTATTCCTATGATAAAAAAGTTATTTATAGAATTCAAATCAATAACATAAAGATATGTAGCTAAACTAATGAAAATTACGGCAATTTTACCAGGGATATTTGAACTTGGTATTTTGTGATGTTTCATTATAAGCCAATAACCACCGATTAAAATTAATAATTCAAGCGCAATAATAAGATAAAATGCCCAGGAGGGAAAGCTTCGATAAATATAGAGAAAAATCAATATTGATACTATGAATATTTTATCTACTAACGGATCGAGAATTTTTCCAATAGTTGTTGCCTGATGCAATATCTTTGCAAGGAATCCATCAAGAACATCAGTGAATCCTGCAATTAATATTAGAATAAATGCCTGTACATTTTGACCCTTACTTAGTGCTACAAGCACAAATGGCAGAATAAGCAACCTGATTAAAGTTACAACATTTGGAATTGTGATCACGGTTTTTGGATCGAAATTTGCTTTGGCAAAGCCGTTTTTTTTTGTGTACATCAGTCTATGAATTTTTCCCTTACTATTTTAGCAAATGTTTTGTCAGGAAGCTTAATAAATTTGGAAGTATATGATGATTTCTCAATTTCAATTTGCTCAAATTTTTTCATTGTTTCAACATTCTCACCATCAATAGCAACATAGATTTTTTCATTACCTTTGGTATATTGAATTGAGAGCTTTTTCTCTGCAGAAAAAATAAAGGGTTTTATAAATTGATTATGTGGATTGATCGGTGTGAGCAAGAGTACATTTGTGTGAGGAAAAACGATCGAGCCACCGGCAGAGATATTGTAACCGGTCGAGCCGGTAGGAGTAGAAATGATAATCCCGTCAGCTTCAATATCAAAGAGGTACTCATTGCCCTCTAAAATCTTAAATGTGAGCATTTTAGGGTATTTACCTTTATAAAGAACACAATCATTCAGAGCAAAATTCTTCTTCCCGGAATTTAATATTGTCGTGCATTCAATTACCATTCTTTCTTCGATCTTATATACGCCTTTTTGAATTTCTGAAAAAACCTGTTTGAACTCATCCTTCCCACACTCGGAAAGGAAACCAAGCTTACCGTGATTGAATCCAAGAAGTGGGGTATTACCTTTCAGAACTAATTTTGAAGCAAGAAGAATTGTTCCATCACCACCAAGTACAATAAGCAGGTCAATGTTATCTTTGGTGAAATCTTTCACATAGGAAATTCCCTGTAATCCTTTCCTTTTTTGATTTTCCAAAAGGAAAATAATATATTCATTTTTCTGAAGAAAGGCGATGCGTTCTTTCAGTTTTTGAATACTTTTAAATAACTTCGGATTATAGAAGATTCCTATTCTCTGCATAGAGTGAGAAAAAGTGATTTATGCTAAGATATGTCAACAAAAATGGAATTTTAGAATTTTATTTGAAAATGTTGACAGCTCAAAAGAGCGTTTCGGAATATATCAACCTAATTCTCAGAATAAGAGAGTTTTAGAATGGAGGATTAGTCCTAATTGGTAAGGCAGCGGTCTTGAAAACCGCCGGGCTCTGCCCTTGGGGGTTCGAGTCCCTCATCCTCCGCCATTTTGTTCTTTTTGGAGAGGTGACCGAGTTGGCTTAAGGTGCGCGCCTGCTAAGCGTGTGTAGGAGTAACATCTTACCCAGGGTTCGAATCCCTGCCTCTCCGCCATTTATAGAAATGTGGGTCGTCGCCAAGTGGCAAGGCACAGGGTTTTGGTCCCTGCATTCGGAGGTTCGAATCCTCCCGACCCAGCCATTTTTTAACCATGGGGTGTCGTCTAATGGCAAGACAGCAGTCTCTGGATCTGCTTATTGGGGTTCGAATCCCTGCACCCCAGCCATTTTCTTTATAGGAGCTGATGAGAACAAAAAAAAGCTATTTCCCATTCGGGTATATCTTGCCTGCATTTGTTATAGTATTCGCTTTCCGTCTCATACCGATAATGCTCTCCTTCATCATCAGCTTCTTCAAATGGACAATTCAAGGCCCTGAAGAATTTATTGGACTCCAAAACTATATAAAACTTTTCCAGGATCCCGGATTCTGGCAATCCCTGATTAATACCTTTTACCTTGTAGTTTTTATCGTACCGATAACACTTATCTTGTCACTTTTCTTTGCAAATCTTCTTAACAGAACAAAAAAATTATCAGGGCTATTCAGAACAACTTATTTCATTCCCACAGTCACTTCTCTTGTAGCTATCTCAATTCTTTGGAAACTGATCTTCTCACCGCAGGGCGGACTGATGAACCATGTACTAGGTTTTTTCAGCATACATGGTTTGAACTGGCTGTCCGAGCCAAGAGGAATTTTCACTCTTCTCTTTAGCACAATTGGCATCAATATACCTAAAGTGTTTGGTGGACCATCACTCGCTCTATTTGCAATAATAATTGTCAGCATCTGGAGGAGTCTCGGTTACAATACGATAATATATCTTGCAGGACTCCAGAATATTCCGGAAGTCTATTATGAAGCTGCAGATATAGATGGTGCAAGTAAATGGAAACAATTTTTTCATATTACCGTACCCCTTATTTCTCCAACAACTTTTTATGTCCTTCTCATGACGACCATCACAACTTTCCAGGTATTCTCACAGGTCTATTTAATGACAGGACCACCAATAGGAGGTCCGCTTGGAACAACAAAGGTCATTGTTTACTACATCTTTGATATTGGTTTTGGCGAATCTCAAAATCTCAGCTATGCAAGTGCAATAGCGCTTGTACTATTTTTCATTATCCTTGGATTGACCATGCTTCAAAAACGGCTTGAAAAGAGGGTACAATACTAATGCTAAAAAGATATTTCGGCAAGGGTTTCTCTTATTTTATGCTCGTCCTCTGCGGCTTGATCATGATTGTACCTTTTATCTGGATGGTCTCCACTTCACTAAAATCTCAAACTGCAATAAACAAAGGAAGCGTGGGCTTTATTCCTATTGAATTTGTGAACTATTATATCCATGATGGCAAGAAAGAGCTTTGCGAGATTGTTGTTGAAGAGAAAAATCTAACGGTAATAAACATCTATGACAAGGATGGAAAAACCTTCAAAGAATCCTATGTCAAAGTTCCGACCGAGAATATCAAATCCTCAAAAAAACTGAAATTTCACTTGAATAATTACAAAGAAGCATTTACAAAAGTGCCTTTCGGCAAGTATTTCCTCAATACATTATTCGTGTCATTCTCTGTCCTCATCGGTGTGCTCATCACATCATCTCTTGCGGCATATGCATTTGCACGTATGCGTTTCAAAGGAAGAGATTTCATTTTCTACCTATTCATCAGCATGATGATGGTACCCCAGCCGATATATCTTATTCCATCATACTTCCTGCTTACAAAACTCGGATGGATTAATACCTACCAGGCGCTCATAATACCCTGGATCGCAAATATATTCAGTATCTTTTTATTGCGCCAGCAGTTTAAGACAATTCCACAAGACCTCTTTGATGCAGCAGTCATAGACGGATGTTCTCGATTTGAAATTCTCTGGAGGATCGTACTGCCCATCTCCAAACCAATTCTTGCGACAACTGCGATTTTTTCTCTCATCGGAAGCTGGAACAGTTTCATGTGGCCCCTCGTAATGACCAGCAGCGATAACCTACGCGTGTTGCAGGTTGGACTTTCTTACTTCGCACAGGAGGCATCTTCAAGCACCGCACTACTTATGTCTGCGTCAACTTTCTCCATCGCTCCTCTGCTTATTCTATTCCTTTTTGCTCAAAGACAGATCATATCCAGCTTCATCTCAAGCGGTTTAAAAGGTTAAAAACTTTACAAATCTTTCCCTCTAAAAAAAATTAAATATATGATTGCTCACAAAAACATTCTAATTACGGATATTGGAAGCACAACTACAAAAGCAGTCCTTTTTCAAAAGGATTCCGAATCTTACAAACTCATTGCTCTGAAAAATGTCGGCACAACCGTTGAACGTCCGCAGGAAGATGTGAAGATCGGTATATTTGATTCAATTCAGGAGCTTGAAGAAATCTCAGGAATGCAATTGCTTGAAAAAGATTCAACCTCAGACAATCTTCATTTCAATAAGGATACACTCTATCTCACTACAAGCAGCGCAGGCGGTGGATTGCAGATAATTGTCTTTGGACTCACGCTCTTTGATTCTGCCAGCAGTGCAAAACGTGCTGCATACGGCTCAGGCGGCGTGATCCTGGACACTTTTGCGATAAACGACAATCGAACTCCTGTGGAAAAGATGCAGCTCATTCGTCTGCTGCGACCTGACATCATTTTGTTCTCAGGCGGCACAGATGGAGGAAATATCAGTAGCATCGTGCGCATGGGCGAACTGCTTTCTCTGGCTCATCCAAAGCCAAAATTCGGAGATAAAACAAAGATCCCGCTTGTGTATGCAGGCAATAAGGATGCCCAATCATTCATAAAATCACTCTTTTATGATAAATTCCAACTTTATATAGTACCAAATATTCGACCCACTTTGCAAGATGAAAACCTTCCTCCTGCTCAGGAAAAAATCCATCAGCTTTTTATGGATAATGTTATGGAGCAGGCGCCGGGTTATGGCTCGCTGAAAAAAGTCGTTTCCGACGATATTATCCCCACTCCTTCAGGTGTTATCAACGCACTTCGGCTTGTCAGCAAAGAGTTAGGCAAAAATGTCATCTCTGTAGATATTGGCGGTGCAACAACCGATGTTTTCTCAAATATTATGGGTAAGTATTATCGAACTGTAAGTGCTAATTATGGAATGAGTTACAGCATTTCAAACGTGATGAAAGATGCTACTTTTAAGAGAATTCAAAGATGGCTGCCAGCGGATATTGATGAGCATTACATCAGAAATTATATCGCAAATAAAATGCTCTACCCGCTTTATATTCCTAATGATGATACTCAGGTTGCAATCGAACACGCTGTAGCACGTGAAGCGATACGGATGTCCAAAAGACATCACATGAAAATGCACTTCAACACACAAAAGATCAGCTTCCTCGACAGATTGAAGCACATGGATCTTGATAAATTTCTGGAATGCTTTTATGTGGAAAAACTTCAGGAACAGCGCTCCTTTCACATGAAGGACGTCGGGATCATGATCGGTGCAGGCGGAGTGCTGTCAAATGCTCCTTCGAACAAACATGCTCTGATTGCTATCTCAGACGGTATGAAACCCGAAGGAATTACTGAAATTTGGCGTGACAATCATTTCATCTCACCTCACTTAGGAAAATTGAGCGAAGTGGACAATGAACTTGCATCTAAACTTCTTCAAAAAGAGTGCTATCAGAAAATCGGTATCTGTATCCGTCCAGTTTGCAAAACCATGAAATCCGACCAGAAAGTTATGGAAATTCAAATCGGAGATGATTCTCATACAATAATATCAAATACACTTAAATATTTCCCAAATGAAAGTAAAGCTACTCATAAAATATCTATTAAACTCGAAAAGGGCTTTTCTTTTGGGAATGGTGAGCACGAATTCGCACTTGAAACCGAGCTGCCAATTTTAGTTGATACTCGTTTCAGAGACAATACTTCTTTTACACAATACAATGCAGAGATGAAGCTCTTTGATATTGAAAAACCCAAAAAGGAACTCGAAGATTGCTTCTCATCTTATCTAAAAAACAAAAAAATTGAAAATGGCACTTTTACCATCAAGAGAGAGCTCCCCTACTCCGGAGAAATATTCGTAACTAATAACGAAGAAGTGAAACCTTTCACACTTATCGGTGAAAATAAATATGCCCCTCCAAAAATTTATGTGCTTTCTCTTTTCACACTGGATTATCTCGATCTGAATCCTGAACTGATGAAAAAGAGTATGCTTGTGAAGGAAGGTGATTCCGTAAAATTCAATCAGAAGATCATCGAGATTACAGAAAGAGGGCTGATGTCTGCTTTTTCCGGTAAAAGTGGCGAATACCGAACCCCTGTTCGCGGTAAGATCGAGCATATAAATTTTGAAACAGGCACTATCATTCTTCGTGAAATTCAGGATTATTCAACAAAACCCCTTATTGTAAATATTGCCAAAGAACTCAAAATCGAACCCAAGCATATCAAAGGATATCTTAAAAAACGTGAAGGTGATTTTTTGGAAACCTACGAACCGCTTGCATCACGGCTTGATAAGGATTTCAGCAAAGTTATGCCCTCGCCTGCGACAGGCGTTATCACAGCAATTGATACTGAAAAGGGCACAATTACCATTCAATATAAAAATGAACCATACCACGTATTTGCAAACGTGAGCGGAAAAGTTATTGATGTAGAGGAAAATCTTTCTGCAACGATTCAATATAACGGAAGCAAGCTGGTCGGCATCATTGGATTTGGTGGAGAAAAGACAAGCGGAATGCTTATCATAAATAAATCCCATCTTGAAAACGATACGAAATATCGTGATAAAATACTCGTGTGCTTTGAGAAAATTTCTTATGACTTCTTGCGAGATTGTGCAGAACAAGATGTCGCAGGTATGGTCGCTCCATCGATAGACAACAAAGACCTTGTAGAATTTCTTGGCGAGGAGATCGGTGTGGCGCTCACGGGCAATGAAAACATACCATTTCCGATAATATTGACAGAAGGATTCGGCAATTTCAGAATGAATGCCGTCTTTGAAACATTCTTCAAAGAACAGCAACATAAAAAGATGTATATGAATGGTCACACCCAGATCCGAGCTGGTGTTGTTAGACCGCAAATGATAATTTTTGAATGATATGAGAACATTACATATTATCGCTACAGGCATTGTGCAAGGTGTTTGCTTCCGCTATTTCACTTCATATAATGCAAGGCAATTCGGCATACACGGCTATGTAAAGAACCTGTCCAATGGTGATGTCGAGATCATAGCTCAAGGCGAAACACAAAATCTGCAACCCTTTTTAGAAAAACTCAAGTTAGGACCACCGGCAGCACGCATAGATGATATCAAAATCGAAGAAGACCCGGAACAGATTGAATATGATTCATTCGAAATCACTTACTAAACTTTTCATACTTTTTTTGTGCCTATCTCTTTTAGGATTCTCACCCAATCCCAAATATATTACCGAATCCGATGAATACCACGTTGTGAAAAAGGGTGATAC
>MVCT01000031.1 GCA_002049945.1 Candidatus Cloacimonas sp. 4484_140 | reverse complement strand
TGAGGACAAATTAACTGTGTTTAATAACCATTTCCTAAATTTTTTAAAGTACAATCCAGAGCAAAAACTTCTTGGGGTAATAAATACCATCTGACCGTTGTTTGATAATAATTTTGAAGATATCGCTAAGAAAAACATATAAATATTAGGTTGTCCATGCACTATCTCAGCCATTAGTTGTGAAAGCCGATCGGATTTACTAACTTTATAATAAGGAGGGTTACTAATTATGATATTAAATCTTTTTGGGATACTATTAAATAGGTCTTTTGAATCAAGCATCAAATAATTATCATATATAAAATTTTTATTTATGATTTGAAAATTTAATTCATGTCCAATTTCTTCAATTCGGTCTTTAATATCTTCCAGATTTTGATTTAGAAAATGTAATACTGCTTTATCATCCTCGTATGCTGTAATATTAATTATCTTCTTTTCATTACACTCTCTGGCAATTCGGTTGCAAATAGCAGCGGTTAGTATTCCTGTTCCTGCACCTGGATCAAGAATATTGAAATGCGAATATGATAAATCAAATTGATTTGCCATATATTTTGCAATTAAAACCGGTGTAAAAACTTGTCCCTTTTCTTTTAAATTTTCAGAAGTTTGAATTTGCTCATACTCAAAAGTGCTTTTTTGTGCTAATAATGTTAAATCGCTTTTATTTGAATTCATGAGCAAACTCCATTTAAAATTAAAATTTCGTTACGTTAAGTATGTACGTCAAGAAATTAATATTTCAATCTCGTTATTAAGCTCCGACTTGGTGAAGTAATCGAGCGATGCGTTCCCAAAGAGGGAACAGTTAAATTTGCCCGCCCTGTGTAATTGTTTTGCACCACTTCGTGGATTACACAGGGCAAGCATTTAACGTCCTAAAGCTTTGGGAACGATTAAAACTATCAAAAATCCTCAAGCGCCTTCCATGTAGCGTCATAACTTGCACCGGCATTCCAGAAAAGGAATCCTGCATTAAGTCCTGCGTCTTTGACTGCCTGCATCTGCGCAGAAATAGTAAATTGGTCAACCGAATTATGATATAATGAAAAAGATTCAAGATAGGGTATGATCTTGCTATCGTCGCCGATTTCATCTCTTAGCACACTGCACATTCTATAAATGAAGTAATAGGGCTCTTTCCCGGGATTTGCTTTGCCCCAGAACTCTCCATAAAAATGCGAAGGATAGATCATTGGATGAATTCGATCTAAATAGGGCATTATCATTTTAATATCCTGACCCGTATTCTGTACATCTTCAGAATGCTGGAGTGCGACAATTCCGAAAATATCAGCAGAGAGTGTCACACCTTCCTGTTGTGTTATAGCATATACTTTGGAAATAAAATCGGTGATCACGTTCGGTTTTGTAAGCGAATCCGGAATTCCATAATCTGCATCGAGCAAATGCCCCTGTGTGGGGAAGCGTACATAGTCAAGCTGTATCTCATCAACTCCAAGTGAGATAATCTCTTTTATTATATCAATTTTGTGTTGCTGAACTTCCTGATTATTCGGATTCAGCCAGTGCTCGTCATACTTCTTTTTTGAGGCAAGCGTATCTGTGGAATCAGGAATAATAACAGGTCGCCATTCAGGATAGTTATGTGCCAGAGTTGTATCTTTGAAAATCGTGACCCGCGCAATAAGTTCAATATTGTGTTGATGAAGGAGATTTGCAAGCTTTTGAGGATGGCTGATAATAGGCACGATAAGATCATTTTCACGTGCAATTTTATTTTCTGATGCATAAAAGAGCGTACCTCTCACATTTGAATAATCCAGAACCAGTGCATTACATCCGAGTGAATCATAATGTGTGATGAGTCGCTGAAGAGTTTTTTCTGTCAGGGAATAGGTGTTCAGATAAATTCCGCACAGAGAATCATGATGAATTACTTCGTTGCTAATAAATTCAGTTCCTGCAGTCGGGATAATTAATATTTGATCGATATGAATTATATTTGAATCAGAAATACCATTTGCAAACCTAATTTGTTCGACAAATTCACCAAGAAAGAGAGTGGGGGATTTATCAATATATTGTCTGGCGATCTTGTACAGATTCTCACCTGAGCGGACTCTGTGTTCAATGTATAATGAATCTTCTCTTTCTGCAAACAATGTATTGCAAAATAGCATCGAGAGAAAAAGTAATAAGATTATGAATATCTGTTTTATTTTTTTCAAATTTATCACCTGCATAAAAAAATAGCTATACTCACATATAGCTATTCAAAATTTCTGCGTCAACGAAATCAATTAATGAAATCCTGCTTCGCTTATCTGGATACGTGCAATTGATCTTTTCAATGCTGCTTCTGCACGGCGAAGGTCAGTATCTTCCCGTTTCTCCAGCAGCCGTTTTTCTGCCCGTTCCTTTGCACGCTCAGCTCTTTTTAGATCAATATCATCAGGTCGCTCGATTATTTCAGTAAAAATCCTTACCATATCAACATCAACCATTACAAATCCATTCATTAAAGAATAGAGTTCGGGTTTGTCGTTTTTAAAAATCTTCAAAATGCCCGGTCTGACTGATGAGATAAATGGAGTGTGTCCGATCAGCACACCGAAATCGCCATCTTTTCCGGGAGCAACAAGCTCGCTCACGTCATCTTCAAGGAAAATTCCTCTTGGTGTAACGATTTTCAGATGGATCAATTGCGAATTGTTAGCCATTAGTTTTTATTTCTTCTTTTTCTTGGTCTCTACTTTTTCAGGTTCAGGTTTTTCTTTTTTGGACTCTTTCTTTTCCGGAAGTTCTTCTTCAACGATGTCTTCTTTTTTGTGAGACTTCATTTTTTTAAAGCGATCTTCAACTTCTCTTATCGTACCAGCCATAAGGAAAGCGCGCTCAGGAATATGATCACATTCGCCCGCAAGGATCTTTTTGAAACCTGCAATTGTATCCTCAAGTTTTACATACTGCCCTTTATAGTTTGTGAATTCTTCTGCAACAAAGAATGGCTGAGATAAGAATCTCTGAATTCTACGAGCACGGTTCACAGTCTGCTTGTCTTCTTCAGAAAGCTCTTCCATACCAAGAATAGCAATAATATCTTGAAGTTCTCTATACTTTTGTAGTACTTGCTGAACTTCTCTTGCTGTAGAATAGTGCTCCGTTCCGACAACACGAGGATCAAGAATTCGTGAGTTTGAATCAAGGGGATCAACAGCAGGATAGATACCAAGTTCAACTATCTTTCGAGAAAGCACCGTGGTTGCATCGAGGTGTGCAAATGCCGTTGCAGGAGCCGGGTCGGTCAAATCGTCCGCAGGCACATAAATTGCCTGAACCGAGGTGATCGAGCCATCTTTAGTTGATGTGATTCTTTCCTGGAGTTCGCCCATTTCCGTTGCCAGTGTTGGCTGATAACCCACCGCAGAAGGCATTCTGCCAAGGAGCGCTGAAACTTCGGAACCTGCTTGAGTAAATCTGAAAATATTATCAATGAATAGAAGGACATCTTGATGAGCTTCATCACGGAAATATTCTGCAACGGCAAGACCAGCAAGTCCCACTCTAAGTCTGGCTCCGGGAGGTTCGTTCATCTGACCGAACACCATTGCAGTTTTATCTATCACACCGGATTCCTTCATTTCTAACCAGAGATCGTTTCCTTCTCGTGTTCGCTCTCCAACACCTGCAAATACAGAATATCCGCCATGCTCGGTCGCAACGTTTCGTATCAATTCCATAATGAGCACTGTTTTACCCACACCAGCGCCGCCGAAAAGCCCTGTTTTCCCACCTTTTGAATAGGGGCAGAGCAGGTCGATAACTTTGATGCCTGTTTCAAGAATTTCATCCCTTATATCTAGCTGTGTATATGCAGGCGTTTCTCTGTGGATGGGATAACGTTTCTTTGTTTTTATTTCGCCGATATTATCGATTGGCTCGCCAATAATATTTATAAGCCGCCCAAGAATTTCTTCTCCAACAGGAACGGAGATCGGTTCACCTGTATTTATGACCTCATCACCTCTCTGAAGTCCGTCGGTTGAGTCCATTGCAATTGCACGAACTCTGTTTTCACCGAGATGTTGCTGCACTTCGAGCACAAGAACACTTTCGCCCTTTCTCTTCACATGAAGCGCTGTATAAATTCCAGGTAGATCTTCTTCTGAAAATTCTACATCAACTACCGGACCAATGATCTGAACTATCTTGCCTTTTTTCAAAATTCCTCCTGTGCCTGTTTTATTGTAATCCTTCTGCACCGGAACATACCTCTATAATTTCTGTCGTTATTTTACTTTGACGCAAATGATGATACTCCAACGTCAAATCGTTAATCATTTCATCTGCATTGTCTGTAGCCGCATCCATGGCAACCATTCGTGCACCCTGCTCTGCTGAGGAAGATTCCAAAAGCACACGCCAGATCTGAACATCAAGATGTTCCTTAATGAGCTCGTCCAGCACTTCTTCCGGAGAGGGCTCAAATAGATAAGCAGCCAATCTTTCGTCTTTATCTTCTTTCAATCCTATGATAGGAAGCAGTTGTTTTAGCACGATATTTTGCTGAATTGCAGATTTGAATTCATTATATACAATGAGCACTTTATCATATTTTCTTGAAACGAACTTATCCGTCACAAGGTGCATGATATCTATGCTGTGCTCGAATTTCAGTTTATTGAAAAGCTCAACATAATAAGCTTCGATTTTCATATTTAATCTTCTGAAATAATCAAATCCCTTTTTGCCCACACATATCAGATCGACATTTTTATCTTTATGATGTTGAAGGTAGTCCTCTGCTCTATTTATGATATTCATATTGAATGCGCCGCAGAGTCCTTTATCGGCTGTGACAACGATCAATCCGACATTTTTCACTTCATCATCATCTATCTCATGAAGAAGTGGATGGAGCTGTCTGCGGTTTCGTGAAGCAAGGGAATTCAAAAAAAGATTCAATTCATCAGAATAGGGACGAGCTCTCAAAATGAGCTGCTGTGCCTTTCGCAATTTCGCTGCAGAGACCATTTTCATAGCACTCGTAACCTGACGCGTGCTGATAACCGATCCTATTCTTTCTTTAAGCTCTTTAAGACTCGCCATTACTTATTTTCAACTCCCGCTGAAAGAACTTCATCTTCTTCAATTATTTCTTCGACAATAATATGGTGCTCGAAAATCTCTTTTACTTTCTTTGATAATTCGTGAAGCTGTTTCTCGACTTCTTCTGTTACACCTTTGGGTTTGATCAGTTCTTCCTGTAGCTTTTGATATTCTTTATCCATCAATTCGAAAAGTTCTTTTTGTACATCCGGGATAATATCAACCGGCAGATCATCAAGGTATCCTTCATAGCCCATGAAAATAATGGCGATCTGCTTTGCCACTGGAATTGGTTTGTACTGTCCCTGTTTCAGGATCTCAACATATCGATATCCACGATTGAGTTGATCCTGGGTATCTTTATCAAGCTCTGCTCCAAACTTAGCGAAAGCTTCCAGTTCTCTGAATTGTGCAAGTTCTATACGGAGTCTTCCTGCTACCTGCCGCATAGCTTTTACCTGTGCTTTTCCACCCACTCGTGAAACCGACAGTCCTGCATTAATAGCCGGGCGCACACCAGAGTAGAACAGTTTTGATTCAAGATATATCTGACCATCTGTAATTGAAATCACATTTGTAGGAATATATGCAGAAATGTCGCTAGCCTGGGTTTCAATTATTGGCAGCGCAGTGAGTGAGCCACCTGTTTCCGGCAGCTTATAAAGTTTATATTTATCTTCGCCTAATTCTTTGAGATCCTTTTTGCACTCTTCGGAACTGGACTTAATATGCAGACGATATTCTTTCTTGTTCACGCCCTCTTTTGCCCTCTCTTTATCTTTTGGTATGATGATATATATTTCTTCAAGTTTAGATGCTCTCTCCAGAAGTCGTGAATGTAGATAGAATACATCTCCCGGATATGCTTCACGCCCGGGAGGTCTACGAAGTAAGAGTGAAATCTGACGATAGGCAACAGCATGTTTGGAAAGGTCGTCATAAATGACAAGTACATGTTTTCCTCTATCTCGGAAATATTCGCCCATAGTAACACCGGAGTAAGGAGCGATATACTGAATCGCAGCCGGCTCCGAAGCAGTTGCCGAAACAATGATAGTATAGTCCAGCGCACCATGCTCTTTTAATGCCTCAACGACCTGTGCAACCGATGATTTTTTCTGCCCAATTGCCACATAGATACAATAGACTTCGGTATCTTTTTGATTTATGATCGTATCGATTGCAAGGGCTGTTTTTCCTGTTTGGCGGTCACCGATAATAAGTTCACGTTGCCCGCGACCAATTGGGATCATTGAATCGATCGCCTTCAACCCGGACTGCAACGGCTCTTTCACTGGCTGACGGGCTACAACACCCAACGCTTTTCTTTCCACGGGCATGCTGAGTTTTGTTTTGATCGGCTCTTTTCCGTCAAGAGGTATCCCAAGCGGATTTACAATTCTTCCGAGCAACTCTTCGCCAACAGGAACCTGTACAATCTTTTTTGTGCGTTTGACAATATCACCCTCTTTGATCTTTTCGCTCTCTCCAAGAATGATACAGCCGACATTATCCTCTTCCAGGTTCAGTGCCATACCGTATATTTCATCATTGAAAAGAACCAGTTCGGATGCCATGATATCCTGCAAGCCATACACGCGTGCAATGCCGTCTCCGACTTCGATAACTCTGCCGACTTCGTCTATATCAACTTTATAGTTATATTTTTCAATCTTTTCTTTGATGATTCTACTGATTTCATCAGGTTGTATTTTCATAATACTCCTAAAATGATCTGCTTCATATATTAAAACTTCCTTCTCAGGGCTTCAAGATTATTTCTGACCGATGCGTTGATCGCCAAGTCGTCATTATAAGCAAAAAAACCACCTCTGACGCGCGGATCGATCTTATGCTTAAAGAGTACTTTCCCGGCGACATATTTGGAAACAAATTTTTTGATATTCTCTATGGTCTTTTCATTAACTTCATGTGCAGTTACAAGTTCAAAATCAAAGATGCCGAGTTTTTGGTGTGTCTGTCTTATTATTTCTTTTAGTATATCTGATATAAAGAAAATTCTTTCCTTTTCGACAAGCACATTCAAGAAATTATGTATGATCTCTGTTGCTTCGAGTTCTTTTACAAGAAGCGCTACAATTTCTTTTTTATTCTCATTTTCGACAATTGGAGAAACAAGAAATTCTTCAATCTCCGGTTCATCGCCCAGAATGGTTTGCAGGGCAATGATCTCCTTCTCAAGTTGTGGTAGATCTTCTTCCTTAATAAGCTCAATAAGTGCTGAGGAGTATCGTCTTGCAATGATGTTCTTAATCAACAGACGACTCCTTTTTGCTGCTCTCTTCTTTTATCATCTCGTTAATGAGAGTAATGTCTTCATCTTCAGTAAGCTTCTTGCCGATCATCTTATCGGTCAACTCAATGACTAAGTTTCCGATCTGCGTTTGAATGGTTTCTTTTGCTTTATTCACTTCAACATCAATCACTTCCTGTGCTTCCTGAATGATAACATCTCGCTGCTCTGCTGCATCATGCAGAATTTGCTCACCCTGAATTTTCGCAATTTTTTTCGATTCGTCTCGGATATCTCTGGCTTCTTCTTTTGCTTTTCTTAGTAATTCTTTCTGTTCTTCAAGAATCTTTTCTGAATTCATTTTATGCTCTTTTGCGCTCTTAAGGTCCTCTCGTATCTGAGATTCTCTCTTGTTTATATAATCCATAAGTGGTTTATACAAGAGCTTTTTCATGATAATCAGCAAAATAATGAAATTCACGATTACCAGAATGAGCGTATAATCAATACTAACCATACTTAAGACTCCTTCCCGATATTTCGGGAGTGCTTGTGCTTACACTGCGAAAATAAGTAATAGGGAAATAACCAGTGAATAAATACCCGTTGATTCGGACACTGCCTGACCTACAAGCATTGTTCTTGTGAGCAGTCCTGCGTTTTCCGGAGAACGTGCGATGCCTTCGCATGCCTTTCCTGCGGTGAAACCTTCACCGATTCCAGGTCCGATCGCACCGAATCCCATACAAATACCAGCACCTAATAATGCTGCCGCTCTAATGATTTCACTTTCCATGTATCCTCCTAATGGATCATAAAATTAAGCTACAAATAATAATAAAAATGCAATTACTAATGCATATATTGATGTTGACTCTGACACTGCAGCGCCAACGAACATCGTTCTTACAAGTACAGATGACTGCTTTGGAAATCTGCTGATTCCGTCAACTGTTTTTCCTGCTACAATACCGATACCGAATCCCGGTCCGAATGTTCCGAAACCCATTGCAAATGCAGCGCCGATGAAGGCACAAGATTTTACAATACTGTTTCCGTCCGGTGTAGAATAAAGAAGAAGCATCGCAATAACCAAAGCAAAGATAGCCGAAGTTTCAGAAAGTGCCTGCCCCCAAAAAGAAGAAGCATCGCAATAACCAAAGCAAAAATAGCTCCTGTTTCGGTAATTGCCTGTGCAATCAGCATCGTACGAAGTAATATATCATTTGATTTCGGCTGCTTCATCATTGCGATGTTCGCATTACCTGCGATATAACCTTCTCCTATACCAGCACCTATTGACGAAATTCCTACAGCAAGTCCTGCACCAAGGTATGCTGCAACGTGTACTAAGCTAAAAGTATCAAACATAATGCTACTTAATTGCTACAGCCGTATAGGAAAGCACAAGCATGGTGAACACAAATGCCTGCACTGTTCCGATGAATAAACCAAAAAACATATTAAGACCAACCGGGATTAGTATGAAACGTGTAAGATTTGAAACTACAAGAATGATGATCGCACCTCCCAGAATATTTCCAAAAAGACGGAAGGAGAGAGAAATGCCTTTTGCCAGTTCTCCGACGACATTGATCGGCAGCATAAAAGCGATCGGCTCTGCGTATTCCTTCAGATACAGCTTAATGCCCTTTTCTTTAATAGCTGAATAATGCACAACAACAAGCGCCATAATTCCGAGTCCAAGAGGAACATTCAAATTTCTGGTTGGTTCGAGATTTCCCGGAATGGGGATCAAGCCAATTATATTACATAACCAGATAAAAACGAAAAGCGTAAAAATATATGGGGTGAAATATTTCTTTTCCTCTCCGACAGTTTCTGTCACAAGACTGGAAAAGAATGAGTATATCATCTCAGCAACTATCTGTAATTTGCCTGGTATGAGGTGCATTTTCCGTCTGACGAGTATTGCAAATAATATCAGGAAAAGATCAACGAACAGAATAACACGCAGAACACTCCAGTTAATTGTAAATTT
>MVCT01000030.1 GCA_002049945.1 Candidatus Cloacimonas sp. 4484_140 | reverse complement strand
TTATAAACTCCTCGACCTGATCACAAATCCTTTTTGCTGAAAGCCCGAACGCATCGAGCAGCACATCCGGCTGTCCGGACTCACCAAATCTATCATAAATAGCCAGCATTTTGACTTTTACCGGATACTCCTCAACAAGCACCTCCGCAATGGCAGAGCCCAATCCGCCTGCCTGCAAATGCTCTTCAACAGTCATCAACTTCCCAAATTTTTTGGCATATTTTATAATACATTCTTTATCTATTGGCTTGATCGTGTGCATGTTTATAATAGTTGGAAAAATATTCTTATCATGCAACAATTCAAACGCTTTCATTACTTCAGCACCAATCGTGCCGGCAAAGAAGATCGCACAATCATCACCCTCGGTAAGTATCTGTGCTTTCCCAATCTCAAAATTTGAGTTTTCATCAGTAATAGCTTCGGTTGCTTCTCTTGCAAGTCTCAAGTATGCTGGACCTTGTAATTCTGCAAGTTCCATTGTAGCTTTGTATGCCTGGAAATGGTCACAGGGAACCACAACAGTCATGTGAGGGAGAATTCTCATCAATGCAATATCTTCGATCGCTTGATGGCTGCCGCCATCTGGTCCTACGGAAATTCCTCCGTGCGAGCCCACTATTTTTACATTAAGTTGAGAATAACACACTGTGTTCCGCAACTGGTCAAAGGCGCGTCCGCACACAAATACACCATAAGTTGTAACAAAAGGGATCTTACCTTCTAAGCTCAACCCTGCAGCAATATCGACCATATTTTGCTCTGCAATGCCCACATCGATAAAACGCTCCGGAAATTTCTCTGCAAACCAGTTCGTTCGCGTGGAAGTCGAAAGATCAGCATCGAGCACAAGCACATTCGGATTTGTTTCTCCAAGTTTGAGCAGTGCATTCCCGTATCCATCACGTATCGGTCTTATATCTTGCGTTTTCATGCGTCCATCCTTGCTTTGATCTCTTTCAATGCCTGTTCCAGCTCCTTGTGATTGGGTGCTTTTCCATGCCAGCCGGCTATATTTTCCATAAAAGAAACACCTTTTCCCTTTACTGTTTTGGCGAGAATTACAGTGGGTTTATTTTTAACAGAATGGAATTCTTCAAAGGCATCTAAAATGTCTGAAATATTATGCCCATCAATGAGAATCGTGTGCCATCCGAAGGCATCCCATTTTGCTTTAAGCGGCTCGAGTGCCATAACTTTTTCCGTATCTCCATCGATTTGCAAGCGGTTTCTGTCCACAATTGCACAGAGATTATCCAGCTTTTTGTGTGCTGCGAACATAGCAGCTTCCCACACCTGCCCTTCATCGAGCTCACCATCTCCGAGCAAAGTATAAACTCTGTAATTTTTCTTATCCATTTTTCCAGATAGAGCAATACCACAGGAGATAGAGAGTCCCTGTCCGAGCGAGCCGGTAGAAACTGCCGATATCTACTCCTGAAAGCGAACCTCCGGGATGGCCAGAGCCGGTTTCTGCGATCATACTCACGATATCATACCGGATTTCCTCAGCCCTTTTTTGGAGCTGATCAATTTTAGTTATTTTTTCCATAATTTCCTTAAAATATTTACTTTTTATATCACACTTTGTTAAAATTAATGTGATATTTTTTGCATGATTTTTACTTGCACGTGAAATAAATCGTGTCAATAAAAAAAGTTATTAACTACCTTTATATATAAAATTTATCAGGTTTCTTGACAGAATTATAATTTATTCTATTTATTTTAATTACTTATTATGATAAATCAAAAGCTTGAAGGTTTGCAAATTATTGGCTTCTATGAAAATAGCCAACTCCTCGAAAGTGGTGTCGAGGTGGGGGACTGGCTCATAGAATATAATGGTGAGCTTATAGAGAGTAAAGAACAGCTTACAGAGCTGAAACTACGCTATCAGGGAACCGTGAATATCATCATAAAAATAAAACGAGATGATACTGACGAATACTTCCAGATATGGCCCGGTGAGCTGGGCGTGTACCTTGCGGAAGTTGAAAAAAGTCCGGAAATAAAAAAAGACGCAGTGCGCATTGAAAATGTAAAACGCCTGGAAAAAAAAACCGGACTGGAGAATACCTTTTTTTCATCAGTAAAGAAAATTTTCGATCATTTCGAGATCGATATCGATTATCATGTGCTTCTATGCCTTTCCGGATATCCATATCGCGTGCAATTCCGCGAAGATTTTTCTCTGGATATCTTTGATCCCACCGAAGGGTATGACTGTGCATCATTTCTGTTCAAAAATCTCGGTCTCAAATGGGAAACCCATAAAAATAAAACAGAGAAATCAATAAAAAAGATCATTTTCAAAAGCATTGATAACTGCATTCCTGTTCTTGCAAGAAACCTGTATGGAAAAGGTGAATGGGGGATCATTACCGGCTATCAAAATAATGGTGATGAACTTTTCTGCAGAAGTTTCAGTGACAAAACGCTGGATTATTCCATTGCACCGAACACTCCTTCAAAGGTAATAATATTTACTGAAGCGCCCTCGTTACCCGGAGAATCAGGAGACATTAAAGATATAATGGACCAGATCGTTGCGGCTCTGCACGTGGCTGAAGAGCTCCTGAACGCTGATGAAGTAAATGGATATTATCTCGGAAATATGGCACTCCAGAAATGGCAGGAAGCTCTGGACAATCACGTTTTCTATGAAAATCTTTCTGATGATGAATATGACAGAGTTTGCAAGATAAACTGCCAGCTCTTTGACAGATACAGCTACAATTGCCAGTTAGCTTCCGGGTTGTTTTCTGATATTATTCGAATTTTTGAGGAATCCAAAGAGCATCTGAAGCGGTTAAGTAAATTCTATAAAGCTGAATCAAAAGTACTGGGAGATTGCCAGAGATTCATTCCGAAAAACTCAGATGAAAATCTTAAGCAATACTGGAATAAAAAATCCAGAAGCAATGAGATCGTTGCCCTTATAAAAATACAAAAAAAGAACCGCGAGATCATGTCAATAATGGAGAAACTTCCGCTTTTTAAATAATTTTTATATAGTTTGACAGCACAAAGGCATTTTCAAGTTTTTAACAAATAATTAAACAGGAAATAATAATTTAAGGAGAACACATGTTCACATCTCTATTATATGCTCAGGAAGCTGCTGGCGAAGCACCTCAGGCTGCACAAGGTGGCGGCATTATGGGATTTTTACCCATTATTATCATGTTCGTCATTCTCTACTTCCTTCTCATTCGTCCTCAGCAAAAAAAGCAAAAAGATATGGTAAAAATGCGTGATGAGCTTCAGAAGAATGAAAAAGTCATCACCAGCGGTGGTATTATAGGTACGATCTACAGCATCAAAGGCGATATTGTTGTGCTCAAAGTTGACGATAACGTAAAAATTGAAGTGACCAAGAGTGCAATTGCAACAAAAATCACAAATCAATAATGATACAAAAAATTCGTTTATTCGGGGATGAGGTTCTGCGAAAAATTGCGGAACCTATCTCCCCTGATAATCCAAAAACAAAGCAGGTCGTTCAGGATCTTCTGGACACCCTTGCTGTTAATGAAGAGTTTGCCCTGGCAGCTCCACAGATTGGTCATTCATATCGAATTTTTATTATAAATCCCATCTGGATCGAGGATGAAGATAGGCGCACACCAATGGTGTTTATTAATCCTGAATTACTCGAGTATGAGGGAGAACAGTTCATGCTTGAGGGCTGTCTTAGTATTCCTGAAATATATGAAAAAGTCAAACGGGCACAGATAGTGAAATTCCGCTCACAGGATCTTAATGGAAAATGGAAAAACTACACTGTACGAGAGCTGTTTGCCAGAGCAGCACAGCATGAAAATGATCATCTCGATGGAATTCTTTTTGTTGATAGAATTTCTACCATAAGAAGAAAATTACTGCATGGAAAACTAAAAAAGATGGCTTCAACGACAAAAAATGGAGTTAATGTTGGGTGAGACAGATTGAGCGAATTATCTTTATGGGAACTTCTGAATTTGCAGTTCCTTTACTCAAAAAACTTATACAAGATCACAAAAAACCACAATTAGTTATAACGCAACCGGACAGGAAAAGGGGAAGAGGACAAAAATTATCATATACTCCCATTAAAGAACTCGCACTTGAGTATGACTTGGAAGTATATCAACCGACTTCAGTAAACACTCCCTCCTCGCTTGATAAAATTCAAGCATTAAAGCCGGATCTGCTCGTTACTGCTGCTTATGGGAAAATTTTGCGAAAAAAGATTTTGAATATTCCAAAATATGGCTGTATCAATCTACATCCATCACTTTTACCAAAATATCGAGGACCTTCTCCAATTAACTGGGCGATCTTTCATGGAGACTCATTCACTGGCACCTCAGTTTTTTATATGAAAAGAAAAATGGATGCAGGAGATATCATTCTACAGAGCCGGCTTTCTATTCAGCCCAATGACAACTATGGCACTCTGTTTAAAAAATTAAGCGAAAAGGGTGCACATGACGTGCTGGAAGCAATTTCTCTCATTGAGAGAGGAAAGGATTCACCTATACCTCAAAATGACCGTTATGCCACATATTCTCATTTGATAACACGGGCTACTCAGCAGATTAAGTGGCATAAAACTGCTGATGAAATAAATAATCAGATAAGAGGACTCGCTCCACATCCATGTGCATTCAGTTATCTAAAGGGAAAAGAGATTAAAATTCTGAAAGCAGTTCCAACCGAAAGAGAGCACTCATCAGTCGGTAGAATCGTGGAAATTGAAAAGTTTGTAGGATTTCTTGTTTCTACCGGTTATAGATCACTTCTCGTTAAAGAAATAAAACCTCAGGGCAAATCTGCAATGTCCGCATACGCCTACAGTTTGGGAACGAATATTCTCAATGAAGAATTCACAGACCAACCCTAAACCAATCGGCAAGGGGCTTTTTCTCTGGCTTTCAACTATCAGTCTTATTCTACTGATGGTAGGTGTAACGGCGTTATGGTATTTCATTTCCCCGCGCTTGCATGAATTTAATGAAGCACTACCGTTTGTAATTCTTTCCGGTTTAAGAATTTTTTTCTTCATCCTCATCATTGGCTCAATACTCGTACTACTAACTGCAATTTTTGAGAGAAATTTCATCATCGCCAGGTTTGCAGCACATATGTTCATCCGGATAATGTATCCTGTGTGTATTATTTTTGGTTCTATCATAGGCATTCCTGAAGAGCGGATTGGGGAATCCTTTGTGCGGGTCAATGATACTTTTATTCGTTCTCTGCGAAAGAAGTTCGATTCCAAAGACACGCTCGTGCTCCTACCTCATTGTCTGCAAGATACTTCATGCACAGTCAGAATTACTATAGATCCCTCAAATTGTAAAAGGTGCATGCGCTGCGATATTGGAAAAGTACTGGAGCTCTGCGATGAGTATGGTGTTGATGTCTCGATCGCAACCGGAGGTACTTTAGCACGCAGGATAATCATAGATAAAAAACCGAAAGTGATCGTTGCAGTTGCCTGTTATCGTGACCTGGTTTCAGGAATTCGGGATGCTTATCCCATTATGACACTTGGTGTTTTCAATCTGCGTCCCAACGGTCCGTGCATTAATACACACGTAAATATCGACAAACTCAGAAAGGCGCTTGAATCGGTTGTAAAGAAGCCGGTACAGTCATTTGAGAATTAGTAAAAATGCAATTTAGCGGACATCCAATTAATAAAATTTCTGATGCGATCTGGGAAATTCCACGATCCGGAGAGATGACAGTTCCAGCGAGATTCTATGCAACTGAGAAAATGCTTCCTCAAATTTTCAAGGACAATGCACTTTCCCAGCTTGTCAATGTTGCACATCTACCCGGAATTCAAAAATATGCAATGGCTATGCCCGATATTCATTATGGCTACGGATTTCCTATCGGCGGAGTTGCAGCTTTTGATGTTAATGACGGAATTATTTCCCCGGGCGGTGTTGGGTATGATATCAATTGCGGGGTGAGATTTTGCAGGACAAATCTATCACATAATGAGATCAAAGATCTTATTCCAAAAATTGTAGAAGGATTTTATAAGTTTGTTCCAAGTGGACTCGGCTCGAGCGGTGCAATAAAGAAACTCAACTATCCGGAAGAAACTGAAGTCATGTGCAGAGGCGCAAAATGGGCAATTGAGCAAGGTTTTGGTGAGGAAAGTGATCTCGAGCATATCGAGAATTTTGGATGCATGGAAGAAGCAAATCCGGACACGATAAGTGACCGGGCACGACAGCGTGGGCTTGACCAGGTTGGCACACTCGGTTCTGGAAATCATTTTCTTGAGATCGGAATTATTGATAAAATATATGACGAACAGCTTGCTCGCAGATTATCGCTGGAAAAAGAACAGGTTATCGTCATGGTGCACAGCGGTTCGCGCGGATTCGGTTACCAGGTTTGTGATGATTTTCTTCATCAAATGGTGAGAGATTTATCTTCATTACCATACAAAATTCCAGATAGACAGCTTGCTTGTGCGCAATTTAACTCAGAACTCGGGCAGAAATATTATCAGGCAATGTGTTGTGCTGCGAATTATGCATGGGCGAACCGACAGGTACTTATGACGCTTGCAAAAAAAGCACTCATTAAAACGCTCTCAATTTCTGAAGAAGAACTCGGTTTTCAGCTAATATATGATATATGCCATAATATTGCAAAAATTGAAACTCACAAAGTCAATGGCAAAGAGATGAAGTTATGTGTTCACAGAAAGGGTGCAACGCGTGCATTTGGTCCGGGACGAAATGAAATTTCCGACGAATATAAAGAAATCGGGCAGCCGGTTATTATCCCTGGAGATATGGGTACTCATTCATACCTCTTGATCGGTACTGACACGGCAATGGAAGAGAGTTTCGGTTCTTGCTGTCACGGTGCCGGGCGCGTTATGAGCAGAAGCAAAGCAAAGCGCACATTTTCGTTTCAACAAGTAAAGAATGAGCTACAAAAAAAGGGAATCGTTGTGTACTCGGTTCAAAAAAATACTCTTGTAGAAGAATCACCCAAAACTTATAAAAATGTATCAGATGTAGTTGAAGCAGTTGAGATGGCAGGTCTGGCAAAGAAAATTGTACGCACAAAACCTCTCGGCGTGCTGAAAGGTTAGATGAACTACAAGATCATTGACCATACTGCTGATCTCGCAGTTGAATTCTATGGCAAAACTATTGCTGAACTTTTTGAAAACAGTGCGGTATCACTCTCGGAGATCATATACGAAAAAAAGATGAGTGTGAGTGAAGACAAAAATTTTAAGCTTAATTTCACGTCCGACAATATTGAGGTAAATTACATTGATTTTTTACGTGAAATCTTGTATAATATAAATCAAAATTTTTACTATTTTTATAAATGCAAAGCTACATTATTGTCTGAAACTTCTCTCTCGATCAAATGCTGGTATTCTAAGTTTAAAAAAGATGACATCAATAATGAAATAAAAGCAGTAACCTATCATGAGTGTGAAATTAAAAGCAAAGTAATTTATGGACACAAAATGTATTATGCAAAGGTTACGTTTGATATATGAAATTGATTATTTTCAGTTTGATAATTCTTTTATTCGTTTTTTCTTCATTAGTTCACTCAGAACAACTCACGATCATCTGTAATAATTTTTCTCCGGAAGATTCCATTCAGCTTAGAAACAAACAACTAACAGACTCATTAATGCAGAAATACAATAACTTCTTTGTTGTCTCTCCCTTTCCATTTTCAGAGCAAAACGAGCAGCAAATATGCTTTTTCAATCCTTTAATTTTTTCTGGGAAATCCTTGAACTCAACTCAAAAAGTGCTTTCTTCAAATATTCAAAGTACAGATTCGCTTTTTTATGATCTAGTACCCTACAAGCCCGTTATGCTGGATACTCATTCCGTGGTATTCATCAGCATCACGACACCGGATTTTCCTCGCCTTTACAAGAAATATTCTAATGAACTTACAGTTCAGATCGATATTTTTGATAGAGCTAATGAGCTCTTTGCAGTGTTTAAAAAATTCGGGATCGATTACGTCATTGCTATAAATTATCTCGGAGATTATCTCAGTTGTGAAATGCTTAAGAAAGCACCTCAACTGGATCTTGTAATAGACTACTTTTCTCTTGATAATACCCATCATTATATGAAGGAGATCACTCACCCGCGCCTGATAAACTGGAGTAGAAAGAAGGAGCATTTACTGCTTATCGAAATTGAATTACGGAATAGTATACTGAAAGTTCAGAATATCAATCTTATCGAGTAGCAATTTCTCCCAAATTTTTTAACCACGAATTAACACTAATTTTCACAAAATTAATAGAACACTGATCCACGCAGATTGAACTGATTTTCGCAGATTAAGAATTTAATTTTATTTCTTCATTTTTTTTCTGAATCAGTGTTTCTCTGTATAATCAGTGCTAATCTGTATCCTATTCTTAACATTATGAATCTATTTCACCACCCGTATCCGTTTCACTACGCCTTGGCACGCAGATAACACAGAGGAATATTTAACCACGAAAAAACCCGAAATTTCACGAAACAATATCGAGAAATTTGTCACTCTGAGCTTGCCTGTCAAGTCGGAGCGTAGTGTAGACTGGCGAAGAGTCTATTAATTAGTCGACCCTGAAAAATTATGTTTTATGTATTAGATTACTTTCATTTTCATTACATTTAAGTGTACTATCTTATATTGGTGTTTACACATTTGCAACAAATTTATCATTTTGATAGAATATAATCCATATTAAGCTACCTTTGGAAAAGGAAGCTTGGGACATGTTTTACCGCTGAAAAATCCTTCAGCAGGCGTTTTATATCCATACTCTTTAAGTTTATAACCCTGATGAGTTCTCTCAAAGTTATATTGATACAGAAATTCATCAAGATCCTTTTGTAGTTCTTCCAAGTTATGATACACTTTCTTTCTAAAAGCTACTTGATAGAACTCATCCGCCAGCTGGCGGATTAAACCTTTCTGTATAACCATTTGTCCAGGGATGTTTAATTTTTGTAAAGACCTGTTTGATTTTATTTAGATTACAAGCATCTTTGAACTTATGCCTACCACCAACCCAATGTGTGGTATATTCTTTACCATTATCTTGTAATAGACTATGAATACTGACCCAGCCATTTACTTTTAGAAGATGGTTTTCTAAAAAATCAATAGTACTCTCTACCTTCTTATTATGATAGAGCTTTGCCCACCCAAAACTTGAGAAACAGTCACAGGCAGTTTGTTGATAAATACGACCAATTCCTTTAAGACAGCCAACATAAAAGGTATCTATACCTATCAATTCGCCCGGATATGTTGCCTTGATATGTCGAGTTTTGCTCTTTTCTTTATCACGCTTAATCTGTGAAATATTTACTATAACTCCAGACAGATCCTGTAACCATTGAAGCCGTTTCTTCTTAGTATTAAGGTTATTCCTTTTCAAAACACCATAGACACCTGTATGACCAACTTTAACATAACCATATTTTTCAGTTGACAATTGGTTACTTATTCGCTGAGGACCATGAGTTGGGAAATCCTTCACATACTCTAAAACCTTATACTCTATATCAATTGGTATCTGGTTTGGCATCTTAGGAGCCTTACGTATTATTGGTCTTAAACCTTCATTTCCTAACCTCTCTCGACGCTCTTTAAACTTATAAAACCAGGTACGAGAATAACCATATCTCTTACAAATATTTGATACATTGTATTTACCCGTATCATAATCCCGAAATACTTTCAACCGCACTCTATAAACTAACTCATCATAAGTCACAAGTATATATCTCCTTTCTAATAGAAATTTAAGAGCATATTCTATCAAAAGAGATTTCCTTGTGCAAATACTTTGTAAAAAGAACAAATAAATGCCCATTATTCTACGAATAATGGCTTATATGTGTAAACACATCTCCAAGATAATACAAATAATTATTAAATTTTTAGAATTAAATGCTGCAATTATTATAGAATAATTGCAGCATAACTTTATTACACGAAGAATATTAAACATTATCTTCTTTACCGTGCAGTTTGCTCATTATTTTTTTTTCTGTTTTA
>MVCT01000029.1 GCA_002049945.1 Candidatus Cloacimonas sp. 4484_140 | reverse complement strand
AAGCATTCCCTCTTATCTCTTTTTACCCTTTGCTTTTCTTTTTTCTCTCATCCTGATCTGCCGAAGGGCGCTCTATAAATTGAGAATATTTCATCAATATAGAGCGAATACTTTTGTCATATCTGTAGGGAATCTTACAGTTGGTGGTAATGGGAAAACTCCTTTTACAATTCTGCTCGCAAGCGCTTTGAAAGAAGAAGGATTGAAAGTTGCAGTTTCTCACCGCGGCTATAAAGGTGCTTATGAAAATATGACAAAACTGATTTCCGATGAAGATCATCTGTTTGAAGATGCTCGGAATGCTGGAGACGAACCATTGCTTATTGCACAAAATCTGAAAGGAATTCCCGTTATTGTCGGGAAAAACAGAAAAAAAGCGATCGAATTCTTAGAAGAAAATGTACGACCTGATGTTGTTATTCTTGATGACTCATTTCAGCATCTCAAGGTACGTCATGATTATGATTTTCTTCTATTTAATGGGGAAAATCCAATCGGTAATGGATTCCTCACCCCAGCAGGCATGCTCCGCGAACCAAAGAGTGCAATGAAATATGCTGATTGCTTTGTGCTTAATGACATATCGGGTGAAGTTAGCATTCCAAAGATATTCAAGAAATATTCCACACCTCTTTTTACCACATCCTATCACATTGCGCATTTTATTCATTATAGTGATTTAGGAAAAAGTGAACCCTCGCCTTTTGTTAGAAAGAAAATATATTTGCTGTCGGGCATCGGCAACCCTTCATCTTTTGAGAGGAGTATTACGGAATTGGGTTTGAGTTTTGTACATCATTACCAGTTTGCGGACCATCATGAGTTTTCAGAAAATGATATTGCTTCTATTCTGAGAAGGGCAAAGAATCAGAATATTGATGCGATCATAACAACAGAGAAGGATTTTGTAAAACTCCAAAAATTGGATATAGCCAAAGAACTAATTTATTACGCAAAGCTACATGTTAAGATCAATGAAATGGATACGTTCAATGGGATTGTGGGTACATTGAAGAAGGAAATCGGAACATGAAATTCATAGACACGCATGCACATCTGCATTTTGATTCCTATAACAAAGACAGGGACGAAGTTATTCGACATGCATTTCAGAAAGGTGCCAAAGCGATCATCAATGTGGGAACTGATGAAGCCACTTCAAAACAAGCGATAGAACTTGCCCGGAAATATAAAAATCTCTTTGCAACAGCCGGCTGGCATCCACATGATGCTACATCTTTTGATGAGGAAAAATTGATCTCATTACTTGAAGATAAAACGATAATTGCACTTGGTGAGATCGGATTAGATTATTATCGGAATCTGAGTCCGAAAGATGTCCAAAAAAGAGTGTTTGAGGCACAGCTAAAGATCGGTATTGAAAGAAAATTACCTATAATAATTCATGACAGAAATGCTCATGAAGATATCTTTAATATTTTGAAAAAACATAAACCTGAACGCGTTGTGTTTCATTGTTTTTCAGGAGATTATAATTTTGCCCTGGAGATTCTGCAGCAGGGATGGTATATCTCTTTCACAGGATCGGTTACATTTGATAGGGGACATTACTACGGCATCATCCGGGATGTACCTGATGACAGGTATTTCGTAGAAACTGATTCGCCATTTTTGACTCCATATCCCTATCGTGGAAAGAGGAACAGGCCCGAGTATGTTGAATACATTATTCAGCACATTGCAGAGATCAAGCAGAAAAGCCCTAAAGAGGTCGCAAGGCAGACCACTGAAAATGCAGAAAACTTTTTCTCGTTGCATAAAAAACTTGATTAGAATAATGCCTGTAAAATATTTCGAACAAAATATAGAAATGAAATATAAAAATTCGTGGAGGAAACCATGGCAGTAAAAATCGATAAAGAAAAGTGTGTTGCTTGTGGTGTATGCGTTGATGTATGTCCTACGGAAGCTCTTTCTGTAGAAGGCGACTTTGCAGTATGCGATGCCGATAAATGCGTTGATTGCGGTGCCTGTATTCCGGAATGCCCAACCGAAGCAATTTCTGAATAAGTAACAGAAATATTAAATATGAGCCATTCGCTCAACGCGGATGGCTTCTTTTTTAGTATGAAAAAATATTATTTAATTTTTTTAATCGTAGCTGCAACTGCCGGTTGTATGACAGTCAATAAGCAGGAACCTTGTCTTGATCTCCGGCATGAGATAATGATTTATCAAGATCAGATCGATAGTCTCAGGCACATGAATTTTGCGTATCAAATGTGTGTCGATTCTCTATATTCCGAGATGTCAGCACTTCAAGACTCAATCGCCTTTTTAAGCAGCGCCACACGCATTAAAAACCACCTTGATTTCCCTGACACACTCTATTATGCAGGATATGCCTTTGACCTTACGAATGAGCGTATCTTTCAAAAATTTCATTACTGGTATCTGGCAGAGCTCAAATTTGCCTACAAATACATCCCCCGCACAACAAAATACTTTCCTGTCATCGAGAATATCCTTACTGAAAATGGACTCGATGACGACATAAAATATCTTGCAGTTGCGGAAAGTTATCTGAGCCCTCTGGCGCATTCTTCGGCTGGTGCAACTGGATTCTGGCAGTTTATGAAATCCACTGCAAAATATTATGATATTGAGATGAATCAATTCGTTGACCAGCGCAGAGATATATTTGCATCCACAAGAGCAGCATGTGAATATCTGAACTGGAGTCTGAAAGCGCTTACAAATAAAGGTGCGCCGGATATTTTGCTTGCGATATGCGCATTCAACTCGGGTTTGAGCAATATCACGAGAGTTATCAATGAGCAGGGAGGCACGGATTTCTTTAGTTTGATACAGAGAAAAGCAGAAACAGATGACTATGTGTGGCGCACTCTCGCAGTGAAATACATTATTGAAAATGAGAACAAAATATTCACAAAGCCCTTCAAAAAAGAACCGAGTATTTATGAATCCTGCCGAATAGTTCCATTAGTTTTGGAGGGTCATTATAAACTCGATGCCTGGGCACAAGCGCAGGGTACTGTTATTCGCGAAGTGTGGGAATTGAATCCATGGCTGAAAATTTATAAAAGAAATAATTACACACATTCGCCAGTAAACGATGTGGTGGTCAGTCCCGGAGAATTTACAGTTCTCGTGCCGAAAGGATCGGTTCCAAATGCGGGTGAAGTTGCTCGGATTGAGCAGCAGTTCAAGGAAGAGAATAACGGTTATTTCACAGAGCATGTAGTGAAAAGTGGTGAGAATCTGTGGATCATTGCATCCCGTTATCACACTTCTGTTTCTCATCTTATGAGTATAAATGGGCTTAAGTCTGCGACAATTTATCCAGGGCAAAAATTGAATTTGATTTCTCTAAAAACAAATCCAAAGAAATATTATTTAGTGAAAAAAGGGGATACGCTTTCCTCGATCTCATCGAAGCTTGGCGTGGCAAATCAAAAGTTGATCCAAACAAATAATCTTAAAGTTAAACGAAGTAACGGACGGAATATTGTTCTTATCTATCCGGGACAGAAATTGTATTATTAATGATTTAATTCTAAAAAAGGAAACACTTATAAGCCAGTAACTTTAGCTGCTGGATTCCCGATTCAGTCTCCATTTCATTACGACACGACAGGGGGCTCGGGAATGACATGCGAAATTTATAAGATAGGCATCTCGTAGATTCGATATTTTTTATAGAGCTTTCCGCCAACCTTTTCATCAAATTGATTTATAAGATCGTTGTCTTCGAGGTTCCATGAAAGCTCGCACCACTTGTAACCACGCTTCAATCCAGCTTGCATAGTTTCGTGATAAAGAAGTGCCGGCAGTCCGAATCGGCGGTATTTCTGTTTGAATCCGAACACTATCGCACGTGTGCCCACGATCTTTCGTTTGTATAGTAAAAATCTAATAATACCCATCAGTCCTAATTTGCCATTCAATTTCTTGAAAACTAGATTGTAATCGGGCAGTGTGATAGCAACACCAGCCGGATCATCTTTGTAAAAGGCAAACCATATAAGATGCGGGTCAGCGACTTTTTTGAGCTCATCAACCATAAGGTCGAACTCTTTGTCTGTCATTGGAGAAAAACCCCAATTTTTTTGCCAGCTTTCATTATATAGTTCTTTGATGAGATGTGCTTCCTCTTTAATACGTTTCATATCAACATGCCTTGTTGAGATATTCGGATTTTTTTTCAGGCGATCAACTGCAATTTGAATTTGGGAAGATGGAGCAGTTTTATGAGATTTGTAAAAAGCGTAGAGGTCTTTGGCTTTTTTCATACCGTATTTTTCTGTTAGAGTAAGATAATATGGCGGATTGTAGGACATCATCATGACTGGCGGAGAGTCATATCCTTCCAGCAAGAAGGCGCATTCGTCATTTTGAGAAGGACTGAGCGGACCACGCATTTTATCAGCGCCGTGCTCTTTCAGCCAGGTATATGTCGCATCAAGCAGTGCTTTGGCAATTTCGAAGTCGTCGATTGACTCAAAGAAACCGAAAGCGCCCATGTGTTCGTCCCAGAGTTGATTATAATTATCATCAATAATCGCTACGATCCTTCCCACGACAACACCATCCTTTTCCGCTAGAAATACTTCGCGAATTGCGTGTTCCCAGAAAGGGTGTTTCGTTGTATTGAGTTTAAAAAACACTTCTTTTTTAAGTGGCGGAACCCAATTCTTATCTTCCTTATATAACTTGAATGGAAGATCAATAAATTGTTTCCAGTCTTTTTTTGTTTCGACTTTTTTTATTGTGATCATGTTAGTTTCCTTCTGGTTCGATAGCTATCAACACACCATACAGGTCTTCGTGTACGAGCACTGGAATAAAAATGATTCTCCCTTCACCTCCCTCAAATAGAGGTGCATGAATGATATTCTCCTGCTTCGAATTAATGACCTGATCAAGTGTAGCGTCAAAGTATTTGTTTAGTTTTTGAGAATTGCAATATCCAATTATGGAATTGCACGGAGGCCATCCGCTTATGACAGTTCCAGTAGTGTCAGCCAGTTGAACGGAATATACTTCCGGATTCTGGTCATACATATATTTCAGAAGTTTTTCGATATCTTTGGGTTGTTCCTCGATAATGGGGTCAATGAGTGTGTCTTGAATCGCATAACTGCGGAGTGTAGAAAGCAGATATACATCTTCTGACCGCTTTTTTATACTTCTGTTTAAATTACGGACAAGTGTAACATAAAAGGTCTCATCATAAGATTGGATTGTGTTCCAGGTATAGATTTTTCTCAGATTTCTTGATTTTTCTTCGATGTTAGTTTTGAAATAATCTCTGGCATTTTCCGTCATCATATTAAAGAGATTTTTCAATGCCGGATCGTAATCATCTGAATCGATTTTTGTAAGGAAATCTTTTCCAATCCTCATTGGGTCAGAATCATACACAACGTCCTGTTGGTCATTTATAACGATAAGCGAATAGGGATAAGGTACTATGTGTTCCCGTTCAATTTTTGAAAAGAGCACAGCAGTATTAACCAAAACAATCAGAATATCACGATCAACTTGATCATTTGTGATGAATGGTATAGTGATGCAGATATAGACATTAGTATTTTTATAAATGGAATGCCCGATAAAGGGTTTGGTAATGGCTGAAATATTTTTTCTGTTCTGAATAGTCAGGCAGTTTTCGGTTAGATTATTAGGATTGATATTTGATGGGTATTTTCTTTGAAGTTCTAAATCATTGTTATATAGTAACAAAGCAAAGATTTCAGGAAATTGATCTTTAAGCAGCTTGTAATTCTGACTTGTTACCTCAGATGGCTCTTGGAAAATATTAAGAAGGGAAGTCATAAGAGTAGAGAGATAGGATGATATCTTTTCCGATACAATAAGTGTTATTTCTTCCTGTTTTTCTCTTTGCGCTTTTTCGAATTTTGAAGTACATCCTGTAGTCAGGAACAAAATAAAAATCACCATCAAGAAGCTGTTTATAATTCTAACCATCGTGGTCACTCAATTTTTTAACATACGTGCTGTCAAATTTTCTGTTACCAAATAAACGCATGATCTCGGTAGCTGCTTCCTCAATAGATTTTGAAGTTACATCAACGATTTTCCAATTGTGCTTGTTGTATATCTGCATACAATTTTTCAGCTCTTTTTTTATAAGTTCTACATCGATATATTCCGAGAGTTGGATATGTGTATATCTGCTCGCACGTACTTCCCGAATGATTTTCAGGCGGCTGGGAGAGATGGTCAGACCAACGATTTTATTCTGATTAATTTGGAAAAGCTCCACAGGTGGGTCAATTCCAACTATCATCGGAATATTAACAACCTTATAATCCCTGTAAGCAAGATATATACTGATAGGAGTTTTCGAAGTTCTGCTGGGACCGACAATTATAATATCAGCTTTGTACAGGTCGCCGGTTTTCTTTCCGTCATCATGCTTAACTGCAAAGTCGACACACTCGATGCGCTGGAAATAGTTCTTATCCAAGCTACGGAACATACCAGGTACTGCCATAGGTGAGATATCTAAATATTCTGTAAACCTGCTCAGTAAGGGACCCATCACATCGATCGTTGGAACTGCACACTTTCTTCCTTCATCAAAAATGAGATCACGGAGCTCGTTGGAAACAAGAGTATAAGCAATGACCCCATCAACTTCCATTACCTCCTGGACGACATCCTTTATTTCCTTTTCTGTCCGAACATAACGAACCCTATGAAGATGTACATCGGTCGTTCTGAATTGACTTAGTGCAGCTTTGACGACCATTTCGCAGGTGGAACCTGTTGCGTCAGATACAATAAAGATGTGCCGTATTTTTTTTGATTTACTGTTTTTTGTTGAGATCATGATTTTTATTCTCAAATTTACATTTATTCAATAGAACACACTTTGCACAGTGCGGATTTTTCTGGCAATATTCTTTTGCATGACGCACAAGCAAAGCATGAAATTCGTTAAATAATTTTGTATTATTTTCAAGATTTTGCATGAAAAATTTCTGTGCTTCTTCATATGAAATGCCACCAGGTAAAAATCCTAATCTCTGAAATATCCTGGTTGTGTATGCATCAATAATAAAGACCGGCTTTTCAAATGCATAGAGAAGTATTGAATCGGCAGTTTCTGGACCGATACCCTTCAGAGTAATTAGTTCCTTACGCATATTTGCTATAGAATGAGCGCCGAAACATTGTAAACTATTCCTGTGAAAAAATTTGGCAATTTCCTGCAAGCGAGTTGTCTTTTGGTTGTAATAACCTGAAGGACGAATGCATTGTGCGATTTCTTTAATTTCTGCATTTCTCAATGCGGTGAGCGTAAGCAGGTTTTTATGTTTGAGGTTTTCGATTGCTTTTTCTACGTTTTTCCAGTTAGTGTTTTGGGTAAGAATTGCTCCGATAATGATCTCATCACGGGTTTCGCCGGGCCACCAGTGCTGGGGACCGTGACGATCATACAAAAGATCGTAAATCTCGATCAATTCCCGTGAAAAGTTCATTTTAGAATTTTCTTGAGATCTTCCAGCACCTCGATATATCCCAGTACTCTTAAGCCCGCAATAACCTTTTGGCAGGCGAGACCGTTTATAGAAGTTCTTCTGAATTCCTCTATGTGATAGATGTTGTAGAGATGGACTTCTATGGATGGCAAGCTGATGGATTTAATGCAGTCATAAATAGCGATACTGGTATGGGATAAGGCAGCCGGATTGATAACCATGCCGTGAGCCCATTCAGAATTATTTTGGATATAATCGATGATTTCACCCTCGCTATTACTCTGGAAAAACCGCGCCTGCCACTCCTCATTTGTTATCCACTGATAGATAATTGAATGAAGGTCAGCCAGCGTTTCTTTTCCGTAAATGCTCATTTCCGGTCTTCCAAGAAAGTTAAGATTTGGTCCGTTAATGATTAGTATATTTTTGCTCATAAGGATTGACGTCAAAATGAATTCATTTTGTGTCAAGATTTTGAAGATTTGTTCATGCATACCCACAAAATTTTTTTCTCCTCTCATTCCCAAGCCCTTGTTTTCCTCTCATTCCCAAGCCCTTGTTTTCCTCTCATTCCCAAGCCCCTGCTTTCCTCTCGTTCCTAAGCCCCTGCTTGGGAATGTATAATAGATTCCCGATACTCCCAATCAAGTTGGACAGGGTTAGCAATGAAAAGTTTTAAAATTATTGGTGGAGAAGAGTTTAATTGCTGTGCTATTTACCGATGGGATAAGACCGTTGCTATCATGTCGGACTTGCTTCGTGGCGAAGCATGAGGTGAGGATGAAATACTGTTGTTCATGATGGGATAAAAACGTCTCTACTCTATAGTTTTGAAGTGTGCAGGTTTATCCTAAACCAAAATTACACACCTCCCGGCTAAAGCTAAAAACATTTGTCACTCTGATCAGCCAGCAGGCGGAGAAGAGTCTATTAATTGATAACATTACTTATAACCATTGCGACCTGTCACACCGGAATAATGAAGGTGGAAGGTCTCCTTAGTCAACCATTCGCAATGTTTTAACTTCAAGCTGGACTTCATAGGCAACGAAGTTGCATGGAGTTCAGTATGAAGATTTTATAGGAACTTGTTCGATTGTCTTGGTAGCGCAAGATTCAAATCCTTGCGTACTCAACATCGGAATGTTGAGTTACAATGAGCCACACTCTCACTCTTCACCTATCTCTTTTCTCTCCTCGCTCTTCTCTCTACGCTCTTCGCTTTTC
>MVCT01000028.1 GCA_002049945.1 Candidatus Cloacimonas sp. 4484_140 | reverse complement strand
AGGTGGCTACTCCAAAAAAGAATATTGTCATTCTCGACCCTGCACAACTTGATTGGGTATCGGGAATCCAGTATCTTTATTCGACTCCTAAGGAATGCAAAGACGAGGAATTGATACCTTTGCAAGGAATCCTCGTGCCTTAGGATTCCTAATAAATCATCAAAAAAATTGTCATTGTGGAGCACATTCGCTTTGCTCAGTATAAACTCCGCGAAGTTTACAATCCCGATTTATCGGGGAATCTCGCAAAAATAGTGATGTTCAGCTTACGGACCATACTCCAGCGGATAGGGTTTCTGCAGGTTTTTACACAACCAGAGATTGTATGTCATCTCATAATTACCATTCCGATAGATCATTATGCCGGACAGGGGAATTATTTCTTCAAAATATTCCGAATATCTCTTTTCCGGGCTCGTGGTATAGCGTGGATGCATCACAAAAATTCCATCCTTTCCCATAAGAGAATCCATTGGCGCCCAATATGCAAAATGATGAGCGCTTCTTTTATCAAAAACAGCGACCGGATACTTCTTTCGGGCAGCATAACCGAGTTCTCCGCCGGTAATATATTTATGTGTAAAAAGAAAGGTGTCCTCGTTCAATAAATCTCGATGTTCCAGTTCATCAATAACTTTATCCCAGCCATAGCCCTCAAGCGTGAGATCGAGCTGAACTCCGAGATGTAAAAATCCTGTAATCGAATGTATCACGATCATAACCAGAAGCACAGCAGTGAAAATTCCGGTACTCCAGAATGTCCATTTGACTGCCGGCGTCTTCCAGTGCATCATCCATCCGCACGTGAGAATGATCGCAGCAAGATACCCGGGCATGGGCCAGTGAGGAAGTATCTGCTGTGTTGCGCCGATGAGCGTAAAGATGCCAATCGGTAGAAGTGCAAAGGGCAATAGCCAGCGTGTATTTTTATCATTCTTGTCAATCGTTTTGATTATTCCCATGATGAGAATGATCATTATCCAGGGAAGCAAATACGCTGCCTGTACCAGCACTCCCTGATAGAAATTCGTAAATGAAAGACTATTTCTTGAAACTCCTTTTCCGAACTGATATGCATAGGAAACCCAATCATGCCGTGCATTCCACAGGATGTTGGGAAGAAATATTATTCCTGCAAGGATGAGCCCGATATACAAGAAAGGGCTTTTCCAATACCGACGCCATTCCTTGAAAGCGATCAGGCAGAATCCGATACTTGCAATGAGCAGGATCGCATGATATTTCGAGAGCATCGCAAAGCCGAGACTCACTCCGGAAAGAAGAAACCACGTCCCTTTTTGCGTCTGATTTATTTTTAAAATGCTAACGATAAAAAGCAGCCAGAAAACGCCCAGTGCATTGTCAGGAATAACGAACGCACCCATTCCCACAAAAAAATAGGGGATTGTATGAAGAAAAAGTAGTGAAAATATCGCAGCTTTCCGATTGAATAAACTTCGTACAATGTAATACATCAGGATTGCTGATATGATGAAAAGAAGTATCGCACCAAAGCGCAAGCTCAAGGTTGAGAACGAACCGCTCAGCCATCTCCCGATCCCTGTGGTGATAGCCACGATCGGAGGATGGTCAAAAAATCCCCATGCTGGATAGAATGAGCACACCCCGTAATATGCTTCATCGATGCCCGGCGTTACAAAAATGCTGGCAATAATGCGGACAATAAAACCGATTCCAAGAATTAAAAGTGCTGTTTTATCTTTGAAAATTTCAAAGAGCGATAGTGCAGCTTTATTAATTTTTTTCATAGAAAACCTTCTTTTTCTTATAATTCTGCATAGAGTTTGTGCATTTGATTGTCAATTTTCTCAAGAAAACGTTGCCAGAAATTTATCAAAATATCAAATCCAGATATGAAAAAATGTGCTCCTTCTTTTAAAGATATCTGGGTGTGGTCACCCCTTCTCATTTTTGTGATCCTCATTTGTGCGATCCATCTGACAGGATTGAATACACAGCTTTTTTTATTTTTCAATAAAGCTCATAATCTCACAGGTGATCGGTTCTGGGCGATTGTGACTCTCTTTGGTGACGGGCTTGTAGCAGCAGTGCTGTTATTTCCGTTTCTTAAGAAAAGACCTGATATTATCTGGAGCGTGCTCATTGCAACGCTCTTGTATATGATCATTCTGCACAGCTTGAAAAGGATCATGGATGTTTCCCGTCCTGCAGGAGTCCTGTCCGCAGAAACCTTTCACATGATCGGGCGAAGGTTGACAAAGCATGCATTTCCTTCGGGCCACACCACGACAATTTTCACTTTGATAGGAGTCATCGCTTTTACAATTCGAAAGAGTTCGGTCTATGTCTGGGGATTCATTTTTGCATTTCTTGTAGGATTTTCCCGCATAGCAATAGGCGTGCACTGGACTCTTGATGTGCTGGGTGGAGCATTTCTCGGATGGTTCTGTGCATGGATGGGAGTAACACTCGCAGACAAATCTCAATGGGGTTTTTCGCGAACGGCTCAAATAATCTATGGCATCATTCTCCTGATATGCACGATCGATCTGCTCTTCTTATATGATACTCATTATGCCCTCGCAGATCCTGCAAAATGGATTATCGGCGGAGTTTGTTTGGTGTGGGGAATGATCGGGTTTTATAAGGTTATATTCAGAAGATAATTTATTTCGTTTTCATCTTACCGATAGGCATGATGTAGAGCGGTGTTTCGTCTTCAGGCATGTTTATCAGTTCTTTCAATTTATTATCATTAAATGCGCCAATCGCACAGGTGCCGATTCCGAGCGCTACTCCCTGAAGATACACATTTTGAGCAGAATGTCCCAGATCCATGCAGACATATCTCTCTTCACCTCTAGTGCCATATTTGTCGCTTGTTCTGGAAAATACAGCGGAATAAACAATTGCTCCAGCCGCATCTTTCAGCCAGGTTTGATCCCAAGCTGCAGTGCTGAGTTCATCTCTTTTATCACCGCTCATTACTAATTTCAAAGAGTGAACTTCAGAAATATATTTATAGATACCATTTTTAAGCTGATCGTTATTCCATGCAATTAGATATAATTCAAGGGGGTATAAAGCCCCTGCAGACGGGGCAGTCTTCAGCCCACCACGTAAAAATGCCGGGGATTCATAGGATTTTGTGACACCGTATGCTGCCCATAGAAGCTGGGAAATATCCTCAACACTTAGCGGACTATCCTCATAATGACGCACAGAACGGCGTTTGCTTAGAACCTCTTCGATGGATATATTGCTCTTCAAATCCGGACTTGGAAGTTGGATTATTTCAATGCCGGAATCCTGACCATAAAGAACGGCAGACGAAAATAATGCAATCAGTAAAAAAGTAATAATTTTCATTGAACCCTTTCAAATCTTAAACTTTTTTGTTAATCTAAAATGAATAATTTATTTGTCAATATGATTGTTTCGAGTTACTATATTAGTATCGCAAAAAATCATAAAAAATCTATAGAATTTAACTTGACATCAAATGGGGAAAAACAAGATGGATACAAAAAAAACAGATGAGGAGCTGAAAATGCCTATAAATTTTGATGAGCTATTTTCTATAAACGCAAAGAGAATGAAGAAATCAGTTATTCGTGAACTCCTGAAATTAACTGCAAAACCCGAAATAATCTCTTTTGCCGGCGGGCTTCCCTCACCGGAGTCATTTCCAGTTAAAGAAGTGAAGGAAGTAGTTGACGAGGTATTGGATAAAGAAGGAAAAATAGCGCTTCAGTATTGTTCCACAGAGGGAGATGCTGTACTTAGGGCTGAATTGATAAAGCATTCCAAAAAAAATGGAATGGACATCAAGGACGAAAATCTACTTGTTACTACCTCATCACAGCAGGGATTGGACCTTGTCTCAAAAATTTTTATAGATCCCGGCGATCCGGTCATCGTTGAGCTTCCTTCCTATGTGGGTGGTCTTGGTGCATTTAATGCATACGGTGCCGAGATGATAGGTGTTCCTCTGGATGAAGAGGGAAAAAGCTCGAAGTTACTTCGAGAAGAACTAAAGGTGTTAAATGACAGCGGTAATAAACCGAAATTCATCTACATTGTACCTGATTTTCAGAATCCCGCAGGTATAACCATGAGCTTGAAAAGGCGATATGAAATTCTGGAACTTGCTCGAGAATATGAACTCATTATTTTAGAAGATAGTCCTTATCGAGAGCTGCGTTTTGAAGGTGAAGATGTTCCTACGATCTATAGTCTGGATAATGATGGACGTGTCATTTTGCTTGGAACATTCTCAAAAATATTTGCTCCAGGTTTCCGCATCGGCTGGGTCATCGCACCGCCGGAAGTTATCACAAAACTCGTAGTTGCCAAGCAATCAACAGATTTATGTCCACCTACCTTTTCGCAGCGTATTATCGGCAGATTCATGGAAAAGGGATATTTGGATAAGAATATTGATAAGATCAAGATAATGTATTGCAGAAAGCGTGATATCATGCTCGATGCGTTTGAAAAATATATGCCTAAAGGTGTTACCTGGACGAAGCCGGAAGGTGGGTTATTCCTCTTTGTTCGCGTGGCAGAACATATGGGCATTAACACTGACGAGATGTTTTATAAAGCTGTCGGCAAAAACATCGCCTATGTGGTCGGTTCTGCATTCCACTGCGATGGTTCTGGACATGATGTTATGAGAATAAACTTCTCTTATGCAACCGAAGATCAAATAGTCGAAGGTGTGAAACGTCTTGCAGCAGTGATAAGAGAACACTCAAAATAAAGTCATGTAACTTATTAATATTAGCCCACATTCGTCTGTGGGCTTTCTTTATAGGATGATAAAAATGGATAGAATTCTTTCATTACGAAGAGCTGATGATTGCATCGCTGAGCTTAGACGCATTGGCGTAACTTCTCACGGAATTGAATCAATGTATGAGAAATCTCATTGTCTGGCGATTAAATTAAAGGATATAAAATTAGGAGCTGCAAATATCATCAAGCAGGATATGCTTAGTATTGGCGGAGATGCAGCAGTATCGCGAGGGGTTGTGAACGGAAAAGTGGAACGTTCTGATGTTATTATTCTTGGTAATCTGAAAATGATACATCTGCTTATCAAAAAGCTCTCCTTTCAGGATATTTTTGAGATCCCTCAGATAATCACACGCCTACAAAAGCTCCTTGAAATTGAAGAAAAGAAATTACCATACACCTTTAAAGCCGGCGACCAAACCTTAACACTGAACAGAACTCACATAATGGGAGTGCTAAATGTTACGCCGGATTCTTTCTACGATGGGGGGAAATACAATTCATTTGATGCTGCAATGCGTCAGATAGAAAAGATGGTGAACGAAGGCGCAGATATTATTGATATTGGCGGAGAATCGACTCGTCCCTTTTCTGAGAAGGTAAATGTTCAGGAGGAACTCGAACGGGTTCTGCCGATCATCAGTAAAGCCATACAAAGATTTGATGTCCCGCTCTCCATCGATACCTATAAGGCAGAAGTTGCAAAAGCTGCACTGGATGAAGGAGTCAGGATGGTTAACGACATCAGCGGTTTGCAGTTCGATCCACACATGGCAGAAACTATTGCTCGGTATAATGATATTGCAGTTGTCGTGATGCACATCAAAGGTACACCCAAGGATATGCAGAAAGATCCCATTTATGATGACGTGATCGAGGAAATTTTACAGTATTTGTCGAAATCGATTACTATTGCTGAAAAGGCGAATATTCCTGCCAACCAGATTATTATTGATCCAGGAATGGGGTTTGGTAAACGTATAGTAGATAATTTTGAAATAATCCATAAGCTTGCAGAATTCAAATGCCTTGATAAGCCAGTTCTTATTGGGTGCTCCAATAAAAGTTTTATCGGCTGGATCTTGAAAACCGAAAAGGAAGAACGCCTTGAAGGCACACTCGGAGCCCATGCTTATGCAATCATGCAAGGAGCAAATATTATCAGAGTTCACGAAGTAGGACCACATAAAAAACTTGCTCAAATAATTGATGCTATAAAAAATATACACCCATGAGTTTTTTAGTTCCGAATATTTTAGATGTCTTAGATATTTTAGTTGTCGCCTATATTATCTATAGGATAATACTTCTCGTGCACGGTTCACAGACTTATCAGATCGTGTGGGGACTCATACTGGTTGTGATAATCTATTTTGTCGCCGAGCTTCTCAACCTGACACTTCTTGGTTCTATCGTTCGTATCATACGGGATATCTGGGCTATCGCACTGGTTGTGCTTTTTCAGCCGGAGATACGTTCTGCACTTATCAAATTCGGACAGAAACCTTTTGTCAGATCATTGTTTCCCCAGAAGTCAGAGTATCGCTTTACAGAGCTGCTTAATACAATACGTTCTATGTCATACAGTAAGATCGGCGGTATCTTTGTGCTCGTTGAAAAAGTTGGTTTAGACGATTATGTTGTAACTGGTGAAGTCGTCGATGCTAAAATTTCGGAAAAACTTATCCTGACTATTTTCAATAAAAGGACTGTTCTTCATGATGGGGCGATGGTAATCAAAGATAATAGAATTGTCGCCGCAAAAGTGATCTTGCCGCTTACTAATCAAACAAAGTATGTTCAAAAATATGGGACACGGCATCAAGCTGCGATCGGAATTTCCGAGCAAACCGATGCATTCGTCATAGTTGTGTCCGAAGAGACTGGGAAAATTTCCACTGCCAAGAACGGCACTATGAAATCAAATGTATCCATTGATATACTAACACAGACATTGATGGATGAATTCGAATAAAAAGATTATTATCGGAATCACGGGAGGGATTGCTTCAGGCAAATCTGCCGTTGCGGATTTTTTTATAAACAAAGGTGTACCTGTTATCGATGCTGACGAAATTGGTCATGAAATATTACGAGATGAATCAATAAAAAACCAGATAATTTCATGCTTTGGAGATTCAATTTTGAATGATGGCGACATTGATAGAAAAAAGCTCGGAAGGATCGTTTTTCAAGACAAGCAGAAACTTCATGAACTGAATGCAATTGTGCATCCGCCTCTCATAAATGAGATATTAAAGAGGATTGATGAAAGTTCCGATCCAATGCTTGCGATCGATGCTGCGTTGCTTTTGCAATGGGATATGAATGTGATTTGCGACCTTGTTATTCTTGTTATAGCTTCTGAAAAAACAAGAATTGAACGACTGATGCAACATACAAATCTTTCCTATGAAGAAGCTCAGAACCGTATTCGAGCTCAGCAGGAATTCTCTGATGAGGATGTGGATTTTATCATAAAAAATAACAATTCAATTGAAGAGCTTAACGCACAAGTAGAATTCGTCTGGGAGCAAATTACAAATAAAGAATGACCTGAAATAGTAACATGATCCTTAAAAATTTGCAATATTACAAATTTTGCTCTTACGGATTTCTGAAAAATCTCAGGTTTTTCGATCCTTTCATTATTCTCTTCTTCAGGGAAATGGGATTTTCCTTTTTGCAGATAGGGACACTGTTTTCCATTCGTGAAATAGCAACAGGAATTCTTGAAATCCCGACCGGATTTTTTGCAGACAGTTACGGACGAAAGCTTTCAATGATCCTTGCTTTTACATCTTATATTTTCTCATTCATGATTTTTTACTTTTTTCAAAGCTTCGGCTTGTATACGATCGCAATGATATTATTCGCTTTTGGGGAGGCATTCCGCTCAGGCACTCATAAAGCAATGATCCTTGATTATCTTAAAATGAGCGGCATCCTGGACTGCAAAGTTGATTACTATGGACATACCCGCGGAGCATCACAATTTGGTTCTGCGATTTCCGCACTCATTGCAGGCGCCCTTGTATTTTTTGCTGAGAGTTATAGGATCGTGTTCATCGCATCGGTCGTGCCATATATTCTGGGCTTGTTGCTTATGATCTCATATCCAAAATCTCTCAATGGCGTCATCTCAAGGATTGAGAATACATCATTCTGGAAAGGTGTTCTATACAATTTCAGAGGCACAATACAAAATTTTTTATCGATGTTCAAAAATCCGATGTTGCTCCGTGCATTTTTCAATTCCGCCAGTTTTGATGGATTGTTCAAAACCGTAAAAGATTATCTACAACCCATTCTGAAAACCTTTGCGCTGTCCATTCCAATCCTTGTAAGTATGGAAGATAGAAGAAGCACTATTATCATTTCCGTGACCTATTTTATTTTATTCCTTATAACCTCCTATTCTTCAAGAAAAGCTCAGGCATTCTCAAATAAATTCAAATCAATTGCTCGTGCCATCAATATAAGCTACATGCTCGGAGTGAGCGCTGTAATCATCGCTGGAGTTGCAACCTACTTTGATGTTCGGATTTTAGCGATACTGTTATTTGTGCTCTTGTATTCGCTTCAAAATTTAAGACGACCTATGAATGTGGGTTTCATAAGTGAAAATATTGATGCCAAAATTATGGCGACAGGATTATCGGTTGAATCGCAGCTTAAGACGATTTTTATTGCGATCCTGTCACCTCTTATGGGATTTTTTGCTGACACCTTCGGAGTTGGAATTGCTTTGTGTTTGATAGGAGTGATTGTGGGAATGTGTTATTCTTTTGTGAAAGTTGCAGAGAAAAAGTAATAGACATGACACTTTAAAGAAATGAGTTTGTAATATCCAATGTCGAACACGGAATATCCAACTGATGAAGTAGAACGGAAGAAAAGTATGATAAAGAATAATATAAAAAGATGAAATACTAATGATTCACGGGGTAAACTAACCTTCTCATATCCGAGGAGAATGCAATATAAGTAATGTTAAAATTCAATGATCATTTCCAATCGAAGCTTGACATGACACTAGAATATACAAATCAAGTTAAAGATTATCTTGCATGTAAAGGGATTCAGTAACAAAAAATTGAGTGAAAAGAAAAAAATTAGCCGAACAATTCCCCAAACAATAAAACAATAATTGGTAAATAAAAGATTTTTTTAAAGACGGAGAAATAATATATTGATTGCACCAAATTACAGAGAAATAAAAAGTTCGGAATTTAAGAGTTTCATCGATATGGCGAAACATTGATATGATGAAAATGATAATAGGGACAAAGAATTTCATTCTTTGCTATGCTTCCGTCTCCGTTTCACTACGCCGTGACAGGTCAGTCTTCTCCGCCAGCTGGCGGATACGCCCTGACAGGACGCCGAGATAAATGGAAATTGGATATTCCTTGTTCGATATTGGATATTCATGTGCTTTGGTGCATCTCAGATTTTATGTATTTTATATCTACAAACCCATAACTAAAAGGAACATAAAAAAGAAGACCCTCCAGGGGGACGGAGAGGCCTTCTTAAGTGTAAGGGGGGAAAATGATTATTCTATAATTATTCACCAATTAATTTCTTGTATTCTTCAGCATTCATTAAGCCCTCGAGATCATCTTTGCTGGAGATTTCAAATTTTGCGATCCATCCTTCGTCATAGGGACTAGCATTCATAAGATCGGAGGAGTCGGCAAGCTGCTCGTTCACTTCTACGATTATGCCGCCAACCGGAATGTATATTTCTTCAACAGCTTTCACTGCTTCCACAGTTGCCAGTATATCACCGGTAGAAAGCTCGCTATCTACTTCAGGAAGCTCTACGTACACAATATCGCCAAGTTCTTTTTGAGCATAATCCGTGATTCCCATTGTGGCTATCTTGCCGTCAATCCTGATCCATTCATGGGTTTCTGTATATAAAAGTTCATCTTTTACCATAAAAGCTCCTTTGTATGAAGATTTATAATATTTTGAGCTTGAAAAATAGCATCAGGATTTTATGTCAATAATAATTGAAAATATTTGGATATATAAAACACGACTCAGCTTGCAAAGATGAGTCGGGGTGAACGAAACCCGAGTCGTTCCCTTCATGACCGACTCGTGTAGTCTTAGTAATTGGAGACTTGAGACATGTCTACTACGCTGTAGTCCGTCAGCTGGCGGATGAAGGCAAGTCGGAGAGCATGTCTTAAGTTAAGAACATTCGAGGTGTCATGGACCATTCCATGACACACATATCAGTCAGGGATTGGTCCCTGACTGCTCAGATAATCGAAAATATTTGGATATATAAAACACGACTCAGCTTGCAAAGATGAGTCGGGGTGAACGAAACCCGAGTCGTTCCCTTCGCGACCGACTCGTGTAGTCTTAGTAATTGGAGACTTGAGACATGTCTACTACGCTGTAGTCCGCCAGCTGGCGGATGAAGGCGAGTCGGAGAGCATGTCTTAAGTTGAGAACATTCGAGGTGTCATGGACCATTCCATGACACACATATCAGTCAGGGATTGGTCCCTGACTGCTCAGATAATCGAAAATA
>MVCT01000125.1 GCA_002049945.1 Candidatus Cloacimonas sp. 4484_140 | reverse complement strand
AAGAAAAAGTCCTGATTTTCCTAACAGGGATAATATACCCTGAAATCAGGGAAATAACATAGAAATCACGTCTATTTGGCTAAAAAAGATCAAAAAAATCTATTATAATAAATATTTTTCACACATCCCCCGAGAATTCATAAGAGATATATTTGTAAGTAGTTTGAGTTATAAGTGATTAAGCTAAAAAAACAGTTACAGAAATGTATTGAAAAGAAATGCTCCTTCTTAAGTATTGATTTCGTCCAAAAATCCAATACAAAGGAGCATTTCAATGATACGAGAAGAAAAATTAATGAATAGAAAATTGCAAGACAAATTTACAAGATTCGTGAAAACACTTTCCTCAACACTCAATAAACCTGAGCAGAAATTTCTTAAAGCCTGTAGTTTCGGTATCCTTTCTTCACAGAGTTGCATCGTACGCAGAACAGCTCATTCTCTTCACGAGAAGGTATCTTCCAAGAAAACACAAGAACGGCTAATCTACCATTTGGATAAAGCTGAGTTGAATGAGAAAATATCTCAAACGTTGTTGCAAAAGCAATGCCGAAAGCTGAAAAAGGGCAGTCTTATTATTATAGATCCGAGTGATGTTGTTAAGAAATATGCCAAAAAGATGGAAGGCCTTTCAAGAGTTCGTGACGGTAATGACGGTAAATGGAAAACAGGATATGATGCTTTGGATATTGTTGGTGTTAACACAAAAGGTGATACTGTATCAATTCTTCCGATCCACTCTCAGCTTCATAGCAATACTGTAGAAATCGATGCAATGAAGAACAAATTATTTGATCGTATAGTGGATATTATCATCCACTCCAACAACAGAGGAACTTTCGTATTCGACAGAGGATTCGATGACAAGAAAGTAATCAAAGAATTGCACCGGCACGATGCTTCTTACATTATTCGTATGAAGAAAAACAGAGATGTTTATTTACGGGATAAGAAATTGAATATTGCATCAGTCGGCAAGGCAACAAAACTTCGTTACCGTTTCCGTCCAAAGAAAGGTGTTACAATATCAGCCGGAATAACTTCAATAAGTATTCCTCTCAATCCTCATACTTTGAAGAATCCGACTCTTGCAGAAACCAAACTTGTTGTCGCCAAGATAAGAAGTAAAAGAAAAGATGGAACTTCACGCAACGGAATGTTTTATCTTTTGTGTCATAATACTAATCAAAGCCTTCTTGAACGAGATTTTGTGAAATATATTTTAGAGTCATATCGTCTCAGATGGAAAATAGAGGAAGTACACCGACAAGTGAAAACTGATTTCGGATGGGAAGATATTCAATTGCAGACTTACAGAAGATTACAAACTATGAACACATTACTTTGGGTTGCAATCAGTTTTTTGTATAACCTTGATCAATGGAAATATCGGCTTGCTAAAGTTTTTACCAATTTGATGTTGGAAAAGAAAAATAAGTTATCTGAGTTAAATAAGTTTGTGTACTATAAACTCGCTTCAGTTATCAAGTATTGTTTTAACAAAATCAGGATTGAGTGGGCAGTTTTTTCATTGACACCAAAATTTCAAAATCCATTTTCAATTTCTAAAGAGGAAATTTATGAAAATTTCAAAAGAAAATAATAATTCAAAGCAGAAAGACATCAAAAAACTTATAGAATATTGTAATAATAATTCAGATGAATCGATAGAACAAAGAATTTCAAATTGGAATAAAGTATTAAAGACAGCGAAAGTATTGAAAGATCCTGCAAATCAGGCTCTTGCTGCTGAAAAACTTGCTTTTATATATTTTGAAACAAAAAATACTGAAAAAACAATGGGATTTTTAAATCAAGCAATTACACATTATAAAGTAGTTAATAATCTTGAAAGAATTGTTAGCTTAGAGATAAATATTGGTGTCATCTATCTTCAAATGCACGAATTTTCCAAAACAATCGCACAATATGAAAAACTGCTCAATACTTATAAATTGGAAAATGAAAATTTTCAAATTTTATATCAGCATTTAGGATTAGCATATTATTTTCTCGGCAATTATCCGGAAGCGTTAAAGTATTACAAGAAAACTCTGGAATTATTAGATGAAGAAAAAGATACGGAAAATCTATCAGGATTATATAATAAGACTGGGATGTTATATAAAATTTTGGAAGATTACTCTAAAGCATTGAAATATTTATTATTATCTTCTGAAATAAGAGAAAGATTAAATGATGAAGCAGGTTATGCGGGAAGTTTGAATAATATCGGTGGAGTATATTTTGATTGGGATAATAAAGAGAAAGCACTTGAGTATTACAACAAGGCTTTGAATATATATAAAGAAATTGGTAAAGATACGAGTATAGCCGGAACTTTGACGAATATTGGTACAATTCATAGTAATGACGGAAATTATGAGAAAGCTTTGAAATATTTTGAAGATGCGTTACAGGTTTCAAAAAAGATCAAAGATGATTTTATAACCGCTTCTACTTTAAACAATATTGGAGCACTTTACAAAAAGAAAGGGAATAACGAAAAGTCTTTTTTATTCACAAAAAAAGCATTGGAGTATAAACGAAAAGTTGGAAATAAAGAAGGTATTTTTGTTGGGCTGCAAAATCTATCAATAGATTATTTGGCGTTGGGAAATATTGAAGAAGCTTTGGAATATGCTCAACAATGCTTGGAAATAGCAAAAGAAACTGAAAGCGATAGTTACAAATATAAAACATATTCAATTTTTACTGATATTTTCAAAAAACAAAAAAAATATAAAAAAGCATTGGATTATCATATAAAATACTCAAAGTTGAAAGCCGTTGTTTTCAAAAAAGAAAATATGGATAAAATTGCAGAAATGCAGGTTCGATATGAAACTCAACAAAAAGAAAAAGAAGCTGAAATATTAAGAATTAAAAATGATGAATTAGCTCAGAAGAACAAAATGATCGAAGAAAAAAATCAGGAATTGCAGGATGCAATAGAAAAATTTAATCACAGTGAGATTAGGTACAATTTTGTTACAGAGGAGATGGAGAAGTCCATCGGCACTACTCTGGTTGGCTGCAGCAAAGCTATTGTAGAGATTAGGAAATTGATTACACTTGCTGCAGGATTTGATAATATCAATGTTCTCATTACTGGTGAAAGCGGAACTGGAAAAGAAGTGGTAGCCAAAAATATTCATAAACTCAGTAAAAGAAAAAATAACAAATTCTATGCTGTAAATTCATCTGCTATTCCGGAAACTCTTTTTGAAAGTCAATTCTTCGGTCATGAAAAAAATGCTTTCACGGGAGCTGATACTCTCAATATCGGCTGGTTTGAAGTTGCTGATAAGAGTACGCTCTTTCTCGATGAAATCGGAACTCTTTCCGGTGATCTGCAAGTGAAATTACTCCGCGTTCTGGAAGACCGAAAAATCGTGCGGGTTGGTTCTCATCAAGAGATCGAAGTGGATGTTCGCATTATCAGTGCTACGAACATTAATCTGCTGGAAAAAGTAAAAGAAGAAAAATTCAGAGTCGATCTATATCATCGCCTTGCAACTTATGTTATCGATATCCCACCGCTACGAGAAAGGATAGAAGATATTCCACTTTTACTCAGGTATTTTGTTAAACACTTCAGCAACATTATGAATAAGAAGATTACTAGAATTGACGAAAAACTGGAGAATGCTCTCACCGATTACGATTTTCCCGGTAATGTTCGGGAACTGAAAAATATGGTGGAACGGGCAATCCTGATTTCCAACTCCTCTATATTACGAACAAAATGTTTTATTATTCCCAATGTTCAAGAAGAGCATCCTGAAAACGAATCGCTGCTGACCTTGGAAGAAATAGAAAAGCAGCAAATCATCAAAGCTCTGAATATAACAGGATTCCACCGGCAAAAAGCAGCCGACTTGCTGAAAGTGAACCGCAAAGTAATTGAACGAAGAATTAAAAAATATAATATCACTCGGTAATAATAACAGCAATGAACTCTGAAAAAATCTCCTCTTGAGAGGAGTACGGCTTTAGCCGTGAGGTGTGTTTTACTCGTTCCCAGATTATATTTGGGAACGCAATTGTTAGAAAAGTTGCACTTTGTACTAAAGAAACGAAATAAAATTTCTTACACAATTGTGTTACTAAATTCAATTTAGTAACAAGAATTTATTATTCGATAAATTTTTACCTCTTCGGTCAAATATGACCTTTCCCTCAAAACAACCTGTACAAAGCAAACCGGAAACAATTTTATCAATAAAAGGACATATTCGTCCAAAACGATAAGTTGTTTGGCATCAATAATGCTGCTAATTGGACGAGGTGAAACTATGAATATATTAACATTTAATTTAAGCGAGAGTTCTACAGAGATCATTGATATTTTCAGTCAGATCAAAGACATTAGTATGTATTTTGCCATATCGGCAGACGATGTATTGAAAAAAGCTAATGAAATTCAACCGGATATGATCCTGCTTGGTGAGAACACAATTCCCAAAAGTATCATCAACAAAACCATACCGACGCTATTCCCACAAACGAAAATTTATTATTTCAAAAGAATTTAAAATGAAATTTAAACCAAATCCAAATCAAGGAGGACGTAATGTCTTATAAAACAAATCTATTCGTAATCTTAACAATTTTATCAGGACTTCTATTCCTGATACCGACAACCGTTTTTGCAACTGATAATTACCGAGGAACAGCATTAAATTTTGACGGTGTAGATGATTATGTAGAGATACTGGATGACACATCACTGGATTTTAATACAAGCTACACTTTGGAGTGCTGGATCCGCCCAGAATCATTCGATTACTTGGCAGGATTGATAACGAAGTATCATACTACTCAGGGTTTCATACTTAGGCTTTCCGGAAACTCTCCGTATTCGGGTATTGGATTCGACGATATGGAAACTGACACAGGAATATTAAACGCTTACCATTGGTATCACATTGCAGCTGTTAACGATAACGGTACCAGACACGTTTATGTGAATGGAATTGAACAAACACTATCGGGAACTCCAATTACTTTTACTCCTAACAATGATCCGGTATGTCTTGGAGTGGATTATCTGAGTTCTCCAAGATATTTTGAAGGACAAATGGATGAAGTACGCATCTGGAATGTAGCGCGTACGGAAACGCAGATCAACGACAAAATGAATACTTTTCTTTCCGGAACAGAAACCGGTCTTGTTTCATATTACCAATTGAATGAAGGATCAGGTATTACGGCAAATGATCCGATAAATTCAAATAACGGCACTCTAACGAATATGACGGAAGACGATTGGATTCCTTCTTCAGTTCCGATTGGAGTGGGAGGTACGATAAGCACGGATACAGTTTGGGATGCTGAGACAATTAATGTTATTTCTGATATAACGATAAATGATGGTGTTACCTTAACGATAAATCCCGGTACAACGGTATATTTTCAAGATTATTACGCCTTATATGTTCAGGGAAGATTATTGGCAGAAGGAACGGAAA
>MVCT01000124.1 GCA_002049945.1 Candidatus Cloacimonas sp. 4484_140 | reverse complement strand
TATACCGTTTCTTGAGAAGTAACCCAAATATGGGATAGTTTTTTTGGCAAAAGGAAGAATAAATCCTTTTTCATATGAAGTAGTTAAAAAGAAGTTTAAATCGGAATTATCATCATCATCAGGCAGATTAAAAACCTGGCAATTAAATTTGGCGATATTACCTAATTCATATAGAAGGTCTGCGCCCCAATCGTATTTTCTATCATCGTTATCCCAGTCGCGGATTCTTAAAGAAGCACCCACATCAAGTCCTGCCAGTGAGTATTTTCCTCTAAATCCAATAGTTGAGGGTATATCATATGCGCTAATGCCTTCATTAATTCCACCGTCAGCCCAATATGCATTCCATCCGAGTTTCCCAAATTCTCCATTAAATTTTATCATCCAGTCTTCCCCAAAGAGTGTGGGTTGAAAAATGGTGATATTGCTTGTGGTTTTACTCGAGACATTACAGAACGGATATGAAATTTTTCCTAATGAGATGTCCATAAATTTGAATGGGATAAATTTAATCCATGCTTGTTTTATGGATATGGGATTGCCAGCTGCAAGAGGGGCAAGTTCTAAATCCACATCATAATTATCACCTATCCATTCCAAACGAGCTGATTTAAGATGCCAGAATCTTTCTGAACCAACACCCTTATCAATACGTTTTGATGAGTAATAGAAGCTGAGAACGTTTGAATTTGGAATTATCTTTTCAATAACAGCACTTGATGCAAAAGAGAAAGAACTGAACAGAAGTAAACCAATAAGTATTAATCCAATTTTTTTCATCAATATCTCCTTTCTTTCTTATAACATGGAGAATGATTTAATAATCACATTCCAATGTTTTAATTTGATTATCTCTAATTTGAATTAATGAAATTTATTTAATAGCGAAAGTGTATTTATTTAAATATTTGTCAAATTTTTTATTAATTTAATTAAAGAATTCTACCCCAAGAGAAATTCTGTGGATGTTATTCAGGTTGGGATTATTCTCAAAAGCATACTGAAGAGTGTAGTTTTTATAGGAAATAAAGGCACCTGCAGTGAGATTTTCTCTATCAATTCCACAGGCAACTGAAAGGAAGGGAGCAAAGTTAAAAAGCATACCGGCATGAAAGTCAAAACTCGCTTTTCCAACAGACAGTTGGGCAGATTGGTCCCGGTTTTCGAAGAAAATATCCGTTTGAAATGAAAATTGTGAAGGGATATTAATAATTGGGAAAGCGAATCTCGCACTTGCACCTGTTAAAACATTCGGTGTTACCTTTTCTGTTTCACCGTTCTTCCACCAGATCGAGGTTCCGATCGCGTCACGAATATTCAAACCGACTTGAATACTTGGATTGATCTTATAGAGAAATCCAGCATCTAATCCAATTCCGGATGCTTTAATATCTCCAATTGTTCTGTAGATTAGTTTTGTGGTAATTCCAAATGAGATGGTTTTAAACAGTTTTGAGCTGAAGGATAGATAACCGGTATAATCAGCATCACTTACATATTTATATGCATAAGGTGGATTGTGAACCGAAATGGTATCATTGGGATCTTCAAGCTCTGTCAGGGGAATTCCAGAAATACCTGTGCGAGTAATAAGAAAACCAAATTTCTTTGCCTCATCGAGGGGATAGATTGCGCTGATCGCATCATATTTTAGATTCCCTGCATATTCTTCAGAATGCATAATATTGAAAGAAAGATTATTACAATAATAAATTCCTGCTGGGTTCCAATAGACTGCCGTAGGATCGTCAGCGAGAGCGACAAACGCATTTCCGAGTGCTCGAGCTTTGACGCCTACTCCGATATTCAAAAATTCTCCAGCATATTTGTCAGCATGCAAAAAGCTGCTTAGAAGAAAACAACTCATTAGAAGAATAATTATTTTTTTCATAATACTTTAATATAATCCGAAATTATTTTTTTTAATTCTCCGGAATCAAAAGATATTGTCAACTTAATTAACTCACCATCTTTTCTGATCGAGAGTATCCGACCTCTACCGAAGCCCGTATGCTCGACTCTTTGTCCTACCTTAAATGTGCTGTCATCTGTGCCCAAGTTAAAGGTCTTTTTACCAATATGTCTTTTGGATCTGAAGTCATTATTCGTCTGAAAATTCGTCATATCAAACATCTGAAAATGGCTCTTGTTAATGTCGTTCAGAAAACGAGACGGAAAAGATGACGTCGTGGAATCATAATATCTGCGTGATTGAGCATAAGATATGAACAGCTCTTTGATCGTACGTGTCATCGCAACATAAAAAAGCCGCCGCTCTTCTTCAATATCACCAGTAGATTCCATAGAATTTCTATGAGGGATCAACCCATCTTCTGCTCCCACAATGAACACGTAGGGAAATTCAAGCCCTTTTGCATTATGCATTGTCATAAGAGAAACTACGTCTTTGTCTGTGTCGGCATAGTCAATATCGGAAACGAGCGAGAGATTCTGCATATATTCCTGCAAGGATGGTTCTTTATCATGAATAGTAATAAAATTCTCTGCAAACTCGTCAGTTGAGGCAACAAATTCCCGAATATTCTCTGCTTTGCTTTCTCCTTCAATCGAGTCATCGTGTTTATAGAAATCTAAAATTTCAGTATTATCAATAACCTCTTTGACTAATTTATTGATCGGTTGTTGCTGTGAGATAACAATAAAACCATCGATCATCCTTTTGAAGAGTTTCAGGTGCTCTTTGCCCAAAGAAGATATTGCTTCGCAAGAATCAACTGATTCAACTGCATCAAAGAGAGTAAGAAACTCTCGTTATCCTTTGGATTTGCAATGAGTCTGAGATACGCGATAATATCTTTGATCTCCTTTCGCTGGAAAAAATTCACTCCTCCCACGATCTGATAGTCTATGTGATCTTTGATGAACTGAGTTTCCAATACGCGGGACTGAGCATTGGTTCTATAAAAAATAGCAATGTCTTTTAGGGAAACATTGTGAGTAACGTGCAGTTCATTTATTTTTTGTGAGACCATTATAGCTTCATGGCGTTCACTTTGAGTATTATATAATGAAATATCCTTTCCGTCTTCCTTCTCAGTCCAGAGCTCCTTTTTATGGCGCGATTCATTACGTGAAATAAGCTCATTCGCAGCAGAGAGCACACGTTTTGGTGAGCGGTAATTCTGCGTCATACGGATAACCTTGGGTTTCTCATAGTCATCTTCAAACGAAAGAATGTTTTTGATATTTGCACCACGCCAGCTATATATTGATTGATCATCATCTCCGACCACACAGATATTTTTATGCTTTTTCGCAAGTAAATATGCAAAGCGGTACTGCGCATAATTTGTGTCCTGATACTCGTCGATCATCACATATTTGAATTGCTTTTGATAACGTTCAAGCAAGTCTTTATGATTCTCAAAGAGTTTGGCAGTATATAGAAGAAGGTCGTCAAAATCGACACCATTATTTCTGATAAGATATTTTTGATACGCCTCATAAATTTGCTGAAGATATTTTCCATAAAAGGTATCATCGATAGAAAATTCATCATATTCGACAAGGTTATTCTTTTGCTGGGATATGATGTGAAGGATCTTTTTAATCGGGAAGTTCGTTTCTGCAAGGTTGATTTCTTTGAGCACATTTTTCATAATACGCTGTTGATCAATACCATCGTAAATTGTGTAATTTTGTGTAACAGGCAAGAACTGTGATTCAGTTCTTAATATTCGAGCACACATTGAGTGAAAAGTACCAACCCATAAGTAGCGGATATTTATGTTGAACTGATTCTGCAGACGCTCTTTCATTTCATTCGCAGCTTTATTTGTAAAAGTGACTGCCAAAATATTGTGAGGACTGACTTTTTTTTCTGAAATGAGATAGGCAATTCTGTGTACTATACAGCGTGTTTTTCCACTGCCCGCCCCTGCTAAGATCAGAACAGGACCTTCTGTCGCGAGTACAGCTTCCCGCTGTTTCTCGTTCAGCGTATTAAGAATGGATGAAGACATATTATTGAGCGATCTGTGAAAATTTCCCTTCTAATGTATCTCCGTTAAAAATATTGTATGATGTGATCTTGAACCATATGTATTCATGGCTTACGTCATTCTTTGAGAAGGTTGTGTCGTGGGCGCTTATATTTCTATCAACACGGTCATAAGTCCCGAAATAATTATCTTGGAAAGCAGCGTAAATGTAATATCCATCAGCAAGACTGTCCTCTTTGGTTATTGCTACATACCATTTGATAAGATCAGGATCTGTGTTCAAAGTATCTATCTGAACAACCGGTGGTGCAAAAACGTCAGGATTTCCAATTGGATCGAGAGGGTTGTTTCTACTAAGAGAACAGGATAGGATTAAGATCGCAGATATCAAAAGGAGAATAAAATATATTAAATGTTTTTTCATATTGTTAAAACCGTATTTGTATGCCCTGGGCTGTTATAGTTATCTTGCTGTTCATATACTCATCATACAAGGTAAACCAGAGATCGCGATTATAATTTTCTGTTGACGGGATCGTATCCAGCACAGTATATCCCCAGACAATTATCCATAAGCCAACAAGAATACCAGATGTGCGGTATGATGAGTTCGCATTGATATAATACTGGTTTATCTCATCGATCTGATGGGCATTTCGATATTTTTCATAGTAGTCCTGTGACTGATCATAAAAATAGTAAGCGCTTCCAGCCAATAATACTTGCAATCCTAAAAGAACTTCGCCTTTGAGATAATTTCTTGTTGAAAAATGACCCCATCCAGGAGCGATCATTGATTTCAGGCAATTTGTAAGATGGGATTGTTTTTTATTCTCCCACTGTTTGAAAACAGTCATATTCTCTTGCAAGTCTTTTCTGGAGTTTTCCCAGTTTGTTGCATTATCCCAGCCATATTTAATATTTTTTTGTAGGATCGCATTTATATCAAATTCACCGGGCTCTTCCGCAAAAAGTGGAAGTGAAAGAGCTATAAGTATGATGATTAGTAATATTTTATTCATGATGCTAATAATTCTTCTGTTGCGTCATTGAGAGGAACTACTTCTCCGGTTTCCAGGCGGATAAGCCAGCGCAGGAAATAGTTTTTATCTGGTATTTGAATAGTATAACGGACTTCATAACTGTTTTGGGTGACTGTTCGGAAAACCTGCCA